>JBEMAY010000008.1:0-66526 GCA_040274765.1 Psychrobacillus sp. | reverse complement strand
GATTACAGGTGCCAGGCACCTGTAATCATTCTGCAATCATCCGCACCCGTAGCCATCTTGCATTTTATGGGAGCTCTCGCTGTTGTATATTCTTATTTGCTAAGGCAACAATAACGTAAATAATACTTCCGCCAAATATGCTACAAGGAGGAATATAAAAGCGATGAAGTCACTTGTCATTAAAATTGGAGTAGTATTCCTTGTGCTTTTTGGCATTGGTTATACGACCTCCGCCATGGATAAGGGAAGACCTTATTACGAAGAAAAGGGATACGTTCTTTGGGAGATAAAAACGGATGAGAAGGTGATCGCCCTTACCTTTGATGATGGTCCTCATCCTACATATACACCGCAGGTTTTAGATTTATTAAAAAAGTATGATGCGAAAGCTACCTTTTTTGTAATCGGAGAACGAGCCGAAAAGTATCCGGAGGTTGTTTCTAGAATCGGGGCAGATGAACATGAAATTGCTAACCATACGTATACACATCCACTAACCATTTCCCCAGCTAAGCTAAAGGAAGAATTAGAAAAGACAAATGATATAGTTCATAAAATAACAGGAACTTATCCTATTTTTTATCGGCCAGTAGGTGGCCAGTATAATGACAAAATTATTAACACGGCGATTGATGAAGGTTATAAAGTAATTATGTGGTCTTGGCATCAGGATACAGAGGATTGGAAAAGACCAGGTACAAAGAAAATCGTTAAAAAGGTATTATCCGGTGTAAAACCAGGAAACATTGTTTTATTCCACGACTCTGGAGGGGACCGTTCTCAAACTATTAAAGCACTGGAAGAAATACTCCCTGAGCTTCAGCGGCAGGGATATCGGTTTGTAACTGTCTCCGAGCTAATTGAACTACACACAATGCCTCTACATCCATAAGTGTCTATAGTATGAGTATCGATGCATTATTTACTCATCATCCATATAAAAAGCTTGAACCATTAGAATCCCTAACGGTTCAAGCTTATTCCTACTTATCCTTTTTATCCTTTTCAAACAATACGATCAATGCCGGTAATAAAATACCGCGGATTAAGAAAGTATCGAGAATAATACCCACTGCTACAATAAACCCGAACACAAATAATAATTGAATTGGCTGAGTCATTAATACAGCGAATGTTGCCGCCAATAAAATACCAGCAGAGGAAATAACCCCACCCGTATGAGCCACTGCAATTTGCACAGCTTCCTTCACTGAATGCTTTTGACATTCTTCCAAGAAACGAGATATTAAAATGATATTATAATCTATCCCAAGCGCTACTAAGAACACGAAGGAATACAGTGGAACACGGTTACTAATGGTATCAATATCGAAGAACAAGTTAGATAAGAACATCCCTAAGCCAAGAGCTGCTAAGAATGAGACAAGAATAGTTCCCATCATATAAATAGGCATCTTAATGGACTTAGTCAGAACAATTAATAGAATGAAGATTAAGATCGTTTCCAATACGACAATTAATATTAAGTCACGATCATTTACAGCTCGATCGTCCACCTGTGCTGCCGTCTCTCCTGCGAAATAAAGATCGCCATTAGCATCCGAGCCAGAGATGATATCCTCTTTCTCTTCTATCATTTTTTCAAGAGCATCCATGGATTCAGTAGAATATGGACTTTCCTCAAAGGTTAATTGATATTGAACTGCTAATCCATCCTCTGAAACTCCAGTTGGACGTACAGAGCTTACAAGATTTTGATTTTGAAGCTGCTCTAAAACACTAGCTTGAACTTCCTCCGTCACTTCCTCCTCGGATTCAAAAAGAACAGTGGTTGGGGCTAAATCGCCTTTTGCAAACTCTTCTTCTATAATTTCATATCCCATACGTGATGGCATATCCTCTGGGAAGGATTTCATCGTATCAAATTCATATTTTAGATTAAACATATTCAAAGCAGACCCTACTAAAATAACAATAATTATTAAAGCAGCTACAATAGGTTTTCCTACTACAAATGAACCGATCTTGCTCCAAAGTCTGCTCACCTTCTCTTCGCCTTCCCCGTATTTAGGGATACGTGGCCAGAACGACTTGCGACCGAATAATGTGAATAACGCAGGTATTAATGTTACAGAAGCAAACATAATTACAAACATTGTAGTACCAAAGATCGGAGCGAAGTTTCTATAATCTCCAAAGCTTGCAAAAAACAGTACTAGCATTGCTGCAAGAACAGTACCACCTGCAAAGAATACAGGGATTCCTGTTTCTCTCATCGCCCACTTCATTGAATCGAACTTACTCTCATAATTCTTAAGTTCCTCACGATAACGAGAGAAAACAAATAAAGAATAATCAATGGTAGCTGCAAATAATAAAATAGACATAATAGATAAGGATTGGGCCGCTAAGTCTAGGCCACCTGCTCCTAATATACCTAACAATTGATTAACTACCTGGTACACGATCCCCGCCGCTAATAATGGAATAATTGCCAGTAACGGAGAACGATAAATAACGATTAATAAAACTAAAATGATTCCAACAGTAGCTAAAATTAATACTAAATCTGCTCTTTCAAACAAATTAGTAGTGTCTACCGCAATACCAGCTGGGCCGGTGATATAAACATCTGACCCCGTATCCTCCAAAACAATTTCTCTTATTTCTTCTAATGATTTTTCTAGCTCAGCCGTTTCCATACCAGTAATAAAATTTAACGGAACAACAGCCGTCTTTTGATCCTCTGAGAAGAAACCAGCTAAAGCCTGCGGTGGCAAACTACTGAAAGGAACGACTTCCTTTACACCATTAATATCGGCAGCACTCACTCTATCAAGTGCTTCACCAAGTGTAGGGACATCTATTTCCCCATCCTTAGATTGTAATACTAAAATGGCAGGTAAACTCTCCGCATCCTTAAAGTGCTTGTCAATATGCTTTTGAGCTACTACAGATTGAACATCCTCTGGAAGAGAAGTTACGCTTGAAACTTTATGGTCTCCCGCTCCAGGTGCAAATATTGTTAGTAAGACCGTAATCGCTATCCATGCACCGATTGTAATCCACATACCCTTTTTAGTGGCCACAAAATCAGTTACACTTCCTAATAACTTTTTCAACAACTACACTCCCTACTTGGTTTGTTAAGTGACACTAGTGTCACTTTGTATAAAAAAACATACTACTTTTCATTATCCTTTTCTATCATTTCCCTGTCAATGAATCGCCCTTAAACATTCCACTGCTCAATATTTCCTTTATAGAAGCGATCCACTCATGCTCTGGGATATTAAAATGATTGGGAATTGCAATGATTTGAAATATCATACCTAGTAAAACAGCATTAGGTAAATGTGCTTTTATAATACCTTCTTTTCTCCCAAGCTCAATAAATCCTTCAAATTGTTGATACATACTAATATAGTATTCGCTAATTCTAGATTTATTATTCAAAGCACGCTTCGTTGTTGGAGCAGGTATTTGACCTATAATATCCAATACCTCATAAATATTATTATGCTTAAAAATAAAATCGATGAGCTCATTAAACTGAGTTTGAAAATCAGCACTTTTATTCAACTTATCAAAATCAGTTAAAAACCTAGCCATCTCATACATCAGAAACTCAGAAATTAACTCATCCTTATTATCATAATATTTATAAAGACTGCCTCTTGAAACACCAAGTCGTGAAGCCAGCTTACTAAACGTAAAAGCCTCATAGCCATCATGAATAATCAATTCCTTTGTTTCCTTAAACAAATGCTCATCAGTAAATTTTCGTTCACGAGCCAACTTCAACACCTCACTTTTCAATCATTATATTACAAAAACCAGCCGACACAAAATGACAGCAATGTTACAGGTGCCAGGCACCTGTAACATTGCTGTCATCGAGTTATTTATGATTTGTTATAGCTGTGGCAATTTGGTCGATTGAAGGTACGGTGCTGGCTTTATTGTTTTCTGTAAGAACTGTGAATATGAGTAGCTCTCCGTCCTTTGTTTTCGCATAGCCTGCAAGTGCTTTAATATTTTTTAGACTCCCGGTTTTCGCCATTACGTTTCCAGCAGCTGGGGCTGTTCCTAGTCTGTGGCGCAGCGTCCCACCAACGTAGCGATCTTTGGATCCAGCGATAGGCAGACTCTTGTAATAGGTGTTGTACCAAGGCTCTTTTCTAATTACATACAATAATTGAGAAAGCTCTCTAGATGTAATTTTGTTGGAGTAGGATAGCCCAGAAGCATCCTCGAACTTCCATTGGGAGGTGTCTATCCCAACCGAGAAAGCATAATCTCGCATGACTTGAAGTCCTGCATCCCAGCTTCCTTCACCATACACCTTTTTCCCCATTTCCTTAGCTAAAATCTCAGCGTGTACATTGTTGCTCAGCTTCATGAATGGAATGATTAAATCCTTTAAAGGCTGTGATTTTCTTGAAAGGAGTGTTTTAGCAGAAGCTGGTGTTTTTCCTTTCACTAATTTACTAGACTTCCCAAGAGTAATTCCCTTCTCTGCTAAGGATCTTTTGAAAATATCCAGTGCATACATCGTTGGATCTGTAACGGCAATCCATTCCTTGGATCCAGAAGTTCCTATAGGAGAGTTTCCAGTAATAATCACTTTGTTTGTTCCAACCTCTCGAGTGATTTTCAACGTGTTTTTATTTCCTTTAGGAACTGTCTTAGACTTATTAACTACCTTTAAAACATCTGTATTCGGCGATAGCGTTACTCTGGTTGCTTTTCCATTGCTTGTCGGTTTAGCTTCCACAATGACAGACCCAGCATCAAAATCTCCGTTTGGAGATAAGGTCAATGCTGAAATAGGTGCTGCATAATAATAAGGCACGTCCTCTGCTAATATTCCTGATGACAATCCCACGCTGTCATACCACGTATCATCTCCAACTAGATTACCTGAAATATGCTTAATGCCTTGTTTAGATAAACCCGTAGCAAAGTTGTCAAAGTGGCTTTTCAATAAAGTCGGATCACCTTGTCCCTTCAGATATAAATTACCATTTAGGGTACCCTTGTTTATCTTCCCATTTGTTAGTACTGCAGTAGAAAATCGAAAATCCTCTCCTAATGTCTCTAAGGCTGTAGCTCCAGTTAGCAGCTTTAAAGATGAAGCAGGAGTAATCCCTTTATCGCCATTTCGTTCATAGATTATCTCTCCTGTAGACGCCTTGCGTATGGTAATACTTGTCGTTGCATTTTTCATACGATTATCTATCATTATGGAATTAATTTTACTTGTCAAACTAGCATAGGACGAAGCGGCTTCAACGGAAGAAAGGGGCGAAGTGGGTACAACTATTGCACTTCCTATTAAGATGAGAGCTACTAGTGGAATAAGTATTTTTCTGAAAGCCTTCAATTCTCTACCTCCAAATTATCTATTTTTTGTTAGTTTAACATGAAATAGTAAAATAATAAGTTCAAATTATATATATTTTTAAAAACCTATCTTTTTTCCTACTAAAAGTAGAAAAGAGGTGTAAAGTCCACCGACCCTATCACCTCCACCTCACTTTCTATTTTAATGGCTTCAAAGCCTTTGTATGCTCTAAATAAATAAACGCATCATATCTTTCACTGATTTTGGAAGGAACATAATTACCATAAGCCTCAAACTCAGGATTATAAACCACTCCTATAGCTCGATGGCCTACCCACTCGTTGAATAGGGCACGATTTTCGTTATTAAAGAGCAATAGCTTGTCTCCTCCTCCAGCATCGTGGAGCACATCCTCCCACGAATCCTTTCTCGCTGGAGGAACTCTTTCTTCTTTATAGGGACTGTCCCACTCATCGGCAGCTATGACTGTTCCTGAATAAGTCCCAAAGCCTAAAGCAAATACATTATCTCTTCTATTTTGTAGGCGAAGGATTTGACCAACATTTAACATACCTGCATCCTTCATATCTGTAGCCGACGCATCACCAATATGTGTATTATGCTCCCATATAATAATTTTCGCCTCTTTCCCATGGTAATCCATTATTTCATTAATAGCCTCTACCATATGCTCATCTCGGACATTCCACGACAGATCATCACTTCGAACCATTGCTCGGTAGTATTCTTCCGCATTCCTTGCAACTAAAGCGTTTATCTTTAAATTTAGGTCACTTTCTTCTTCGTCTTTAAAGTTGTCTTCGTTTGCTCTGATGGACTTGATAAGCTTTGTTACCTCTTCTATACATGCTTCTGAGATGTCTAAAGTGGAGAGTGCGTATGTTTCCGGATGCCGATTAAATGGTTCAAAGCAAGAAATGGCCTTTTGTGCAAATTGTAATTCCGCTCCGTTTGGATCCGTCTTCTTTAAATATCGAATGACCTCATCCAACGATTCCCATAGGCTATATACATCGATCCCATAAAAGCCAACTTTATCTTCCTTATTACTATTATAAGATTTTAACCATGTAGCAAATTCTGCGATTTCCTCATTCGCCCACATCCAGGCTGGCCAACGTTCAAATGCCGACTTAAGCATCTCATTCACATCCGAGTACATACTATAGCCCTTGATGAATCGATTAATGTGCTGAGTGGATGGCCAGTCCCCCTCTACTGCTATCAAGGTAAAACCTTTCTCCTCAATTAACCTCTTAGAAATCTCTGCTCTCACCTTATAGAACTCAGAGGTTCCGTGGCTTGCCTCACCAAGTAAAACAATGTTTGCTTCCCCAATTGCATCTAATAAAGGATTTAAATCTTCATCCGTGGACATAGGCAATGCAAATCGCTGAACTGAATCCTTTAATTTCTTCAATAAATGCACTCCTCTCATTTAAAGTTTGAGTAATCTAAATTATTTTTATTCTATTTTATATGCCAAGCTAGAAATTAACCAAATATATGGTATGATATTGTAAATTAAATGCGATGAAGAGAAGAGTAAGTAATTTATAGTCTTCTAAAGAGAGTCCTGGCAGCTGAAAAGGGATGAAGAAGGAATTACTGAAACAAGCCAGCATCACATAGGACTCGTATAAAACCGAGGTATGATGTGACAGGTGCTCCTGTTATAGAGCTAAAGTATAAGCATATTATATGCCGTACTTGAAAAGGCTCCTTTGGTGACAATGGGGCAAACTGGGGTGGCACCACGACATGTTAATCTCGTCCCCAAGACAATCGTCTTGGGGGTGGGATTTTTTTATTTGTAGTAAATAACATGTCGGGAGGAATATAAATGAGTAATCGGAAAGTAAGAACACTTTATTTAGGGGTGGGACTAGCAAACATTGGAGGTTGGATTTATTTACTTGCCCTTAACCTAATAATATTGGACAAAACAGGGTCTGTATTGGCTGTAACTGGATTATATATAATTAAACCCTTCGCTAGTATGTTAATTGGACCATGGGCTGGAAGTATGATTGACCGTATTTCTACTAAACATTTGATGATTTTTTTAGACATAGTCCGGGCTATTCTCGTAGGCTCCTTGCTTTTTATAGATTCCTTATGGGTTATCTATTTGTTGGTGTTATTTATACAAATGGCTGGTGCTATGTTTGAAACAAGCTCATTTACTTATATGACTTTATTGTTACCAGAAGAAGATCGAAACAAGTTTAATGCTGTGTTAACCTTTGTTCATTCCGGTGCCTTTGTGACAGGACCTTTTCTAGCAGGTATATTATTTATGCTAGCACCACTTGAATTTTCATTGATGATCAATGTAATAATATTTATTTGCTGCGGTGTATGGACTATATTCCTGCCTAATATACTCAATACTATTCCTGAAACGAAAAAACACCTCCACATAAAGGAGGTGCGAGAAGATTGGTATGTTGTTTGGAGCTTCAGCAAAAAGTACTTATCCTTTTTCTTTATTTATATGACATTCCAAGGAACTATGCTAGTAACTGCAGCATTAGATTCCACAGAAGTGGCTTTTGCCAAAGAGGTTCTATTGTTAACAGATGCTGCTTATGGGTCCCTTGTCAGTATAGCTGGGCTGGGATTTTTACTAGGCGCAATATGTACAAATTTGTTGGTAAGGTTTCTTTCGCCTAAAGCGATGATGGGTCTAGGAACATTTTTTGTAGCAAGTGGATATTTTGTTTATAGTCTTTCCACTTCTTATTTTGCAGCAAGTATTGGATTTTTCGCATTATCATTTAGTCTTTCTGTAGCCAATACTGGGTTTATGACATTCATCCAGTCCCATATTCATTCTAATATGATGGGACGCATCACTAGTTTGTATGAGATGATTTCTAGTTTTGTTCAAATAATAGTGGTTCTTCTATTCGGACTAGTTGCTAGCTCGGTATCCGTCAAAGTAGTGGTCATTGGGGCTCCCTTCTCATGCTACTTGGCTCTTGCTATTTAATCTTTATTGCATGGAAAATATCTAACACACGAGGTGTGGAAACCATTTAACTATTTACTTTTCTCACAGGCAAAGGCTAAGACTACAGGAATCCTTTGTCTTCGTTTAAATTCTTCTTCACTAGAAAAGTGTTGTCGTTTAGGATTACCTTCACGCAATTCTAAGATAGTAAAGCCTGCGTTTCGTAATGCTGTAAAGTATTGTTCAATTGTACGGTGAAATTTTACAACTATGTGATCAATCCAAGGTTCTTCTCTTTCACCATCTAAAAAATAGTTGTCCACAATCCAATTCTCACGTTTCTCTCCCGATTGCTTGCTCAAAAAGGAAGAGGTCGTGAGAGGGTGCTGGACACTAAATATGAATTTCCCATCGTCTTTTAAACTTTTATGTACAGATCGGAATAACTGATTTATATCCGACACATAATGTATAGCAAACCTGGAGGTCACTATGTCGTACACTTTGTCAGGGTAAGGATAGGACTCCATTGTATCCTTAATCACCTCACCATTTAACGTCTTTAAATTTGCTTTGGCTGCCTCCACCATTTTCTCAGAGCCTTCCACGCCTATATATTCTGTAGCTCCATTCTGTAGTAAATCCTTACCAAATGAGCCATCACCACAACCTAAATCTAGTATCGACTTGCCTTTGATGTCTCTTAGCAATTCAAATATCATCGGTCCTTCTATCGCATTATTCGGGCTGTCCGAACGGTCTCTTCTCTTAAAGTAATTTGTAAAAAATTGTTCTTGATTGTAGACATTAAACCCTTTATGAGACATTAAATAACCTCCACTTTATTATAATTATAGTAAAATAACGATGCATCAAAGTGTTGAGAATAGGCAAAGAATGATACGATGAAAGAATAAAATGATCAGCACTTTGAGTTAGAAAGAACAGGTGAGTTATGAAAAAAAAGAAAACTACGCTCTCCAAAAAGCAATGGATCTTAATCGGTGGATTTCTGTTCCTCCTATTCTTTTTCTTAATTAACCAAGACCTAATTAGTATCCTTTTAGATGGAGATGTAGATAAAGCCCAAGCATTTCTAGATAAAAATATCGCCTATGCTTTGTTTTTTATGGCATTAGTCATGCTGATACAAAATTCATTTACCGTTTTTCCGCTAATATTAGTTATTACTATAAATATTGCTTTGTTTGGTTTTATAAATGGCTTTTTATGGAGCTGGTTCACTAGTGTTCTCGCTTCTATTATCGTCTTTTATGGAGTTCGCTACATATTCCAAAGCATGATTATTCATAAATTTGATGCGAAAATAATTGAAAAAGTAGATGTAAACGGCTTTGCTTACGTATTCCAAGCAAGACTTTTTCCTTTCGTCCCAACGAGCCTCGTCAATATTTTAGGTGGGCTTAGTACGATACGAATTTTGCCTTTCACAGTTGCTACTACTATCGGTAACTTCATATACTTCTTTATACTTGCATTGATCCCTGCAGGCATTTTATCTTCTGATTTAGATGAATATTTGATCCTAGGTATTATTTTTGTGACTATTGCTCTTTATTACGTTATAAAACTCATCAAACATAAACGTAAGCCTGTTTCGAATTCTGAAAATGTGAAATAACTTAGCGAACAATATATATGCACAAATTGAGGATGGTCTTCCTAATTTCCTGAGACCATCCTCTTATTTATTTTCCCTTTTCGATAGTGATATATTTTCTCAAACATTAGAAGGATAATGCCTCTTTAGTAAAGCAATTTAATCATTATTCCTGTTTTAAGTAGTCATATACATCTTTAGAGGAAATATCTAAGTAGGAGGAGATTTCTCTAATTTTTTTACCTTCTTTTTTCATGTTCCTGACTTTGTGCTTCCTAGTATTTTCATTATCTACGATAAATTCAAACAATGGGTTCAATAAAGACTCCCATGTATCATAATCTGCATAACCATTACTATCGACTACTATTTTGTTTAGCATGGCTTCAAGATCTTTTTTACCGATTATTTTTTTATCTTTTTTGTCTAGGAAATTGGTTACCTCTATTAGGCTATTTGCAAAGGAGCTCATTGAATTAGATAGGAAACTGCCTGCTCCCCAGCTTCCTAATCCATGCATTAGTATAGATACAGGATAGCCTTCTTCATTTAAATCTACAATGATAGGGTCACCACACAATGTATCATGGGCTATCACGACCCAGCTTCTTTTCCAAGATCCTTCTTCATCAGTTATAAGAGAGTTTCCTTCTAAGTCTACACTGTAGCCCAATTGGTGTTTGTTTAATTGCTCAAAAGAGAAAATATCTAGATTTACATAGCCATTAATCTTATGAAACATATGGTTGATTTGTTGCAGATGTTCTTTGATTTCTTCTATTTGCTGAGGTGAGTTAAACATACATTACATCGTCCTCCATTTTTTTACTTTTAAACCGTGGAAATATACGTATTCCAATAGGCTTCAAGCTGCTTTTCTTGGAAGATCGTTAAGCTACTCATACTAAGTATTTCTTCTTTCAGAACTTGAACCTTGTCTTGCTGCTTTATATTATAAAAGCTCTTACCAAGTTCAACTCTTAATCTGTTTTTTACAGATAAATTTCCAAAAGGATCAAAATAAGAGTCAATTCTAGATTTATCTTTTACACCAGTATAGGTAAATCGTTGGTAGTAGTTTAACCCCTTCTCTAGCTCAATATATCTTTTTATAGCTTCGGCATCCGTGATGGTTCCCTTTAAAAGCTCTAGCTTAACTTCTAACAGCTTTACTTCGCTTGTATAATCATGTTCTCTTAGCATATCTAGGTTTTTTTCTACCCAATGCATATCTATTTCATGATTAGCCTGCAAACCTAGTATATTAAAAGAACATATTGCATAAGCGTCTTTAATTTCTTGATGCTTCCAAATTTCTTGATCAGTTGGATAACCAAATTTAGAAGGCTGTATAATTTCCATGAAAGAGCTATTAGCCAATATACTTTCTATATCCACCTTATGCCTATGCTCAACTATTACTAATATAGTTTTTCCTTGATGTTCCTCAGCCATTGCCTTAATACTCATCGCCTGCATATAGGTTCTGTACTGGAATAGTCGTCTCGCAAAATCTTTTTCCCCTGATAGTTTCGTTTGTATCCAGTCATTATTTTGTTTTATTACTTCTTTTCGTTCAGAGTAAAAGAAATCTTCCTGTAAATTAGAGAAAAAAGCGAATTTCTTGAGGGAGTTTTCTCCTCTAAAAAAGGCTGGCTGATCGCTATCATTTACACCAAATGCTAGTTGTTGTTCATTTGAGGAAGCATTCCAATCAAATGGAAAAATAGGCACGCCTTTTTGAAGTGCATAAGGAATTATTATTTCTTTTTGTTCGTAAGCATATTCCTGTAAATCCATTCGTGCATATTTATCAGGAGTTCTTTGAATCCCTATTAAATCTGGATCAACTCTATCAAAGAATGCACGATAAACGGCTGGCTGACACTCTTTAGAAGCAAGCGGATACGAGTGGCTTACTCCTAAAATGATCAATTTAGATTTCAATGAGCAATACCTCCTTCGCAATTACATTACTTAAATATTCAGTAAATTTTTGGAATATACTCATTTTAACACGTTTTCGTTACCTATTTGGATTCAATTTAATATATTTTTTATCCGTGTAAAATTTCCTTTTCCAACCATTTGGTATAATAAAAAAGAAGCAAAAATCTATTTTTATATAGGAGATAATAGCTATGAAAATTGCTGTAATAACCGACATCCATGGAAATGAGCTTGCCTTGAGAGCAGTATTAAATGATATCGATACAAAACAAGTTATTGATGTAATATGGTGCCTTGGTGATATGATCGCCATGGGCCCTGACACAAACGAAGTATTGGATTTATTATTTTCTCGTACAGATATCCAAATGATTACTGGCAACCACGATGAAGCCATACTTTCACTCAAAAAAGGAGAAGGTCATCCTGAAAGCTATAGCCATACGTTTGAACACCATCTATGGATTGCAAACCAGCTGAGTCATAGAAATGCTGAAAGGCTTACTAGTCTTCCTCGAGTTTTAGAAAAAGTAATAAATGATATCCGTATTTTCGGAATCCATTACCATATCGAAGCAGAAAAAAGATCTGCTCATATTAAAGACGAACCTTTTTATAGTATTTTAGAAGGCTCTTTAGAAAATATGGAAAAAATGTATTCTTCCTATCCTGCTGATATTATCTGCTTTGGTCATCATCATCCACAGCATCTTTTCTCAAATGATAAACAAATATATTTAAATCCAGGTGCGCTAGGTGTATCAAAAGGAACTACGGCTCCTTATGCAATTATTGATGTTTCTTCTAACGAGCCATCTATATCAATTCATCATGTAAAATACGACAAAAAAGCTTTTCTGAAAAAATTCGAAGCATTAGAAGTTCCCCAAAGAGAAATTCTTTTTAAATTGTTTTATGTAGATCAATAAAGAAATTAATCTCCTAAACATCTGTTTAGGAGATTTTTAAATATAAATATCAATTTATTATTAAATAATAGCAATATTATGATTAACTTTTGTTATATAACACTTTAAAGCGATAAAGTGTATTGACCCAATTCTGAATAGTTTTTATAATTAACACCAATCTGTAAGGATAGGAGGAAAGAAAAATGAAAGAATTTATAAGTAAGCTACTCACGGGGATGAGCATTGGAATTGTTGTAGCTCTCATACCAAATGCTTTACTTGGTGAGGTATTAAAACTATTAATACCACATTTTCCTGTTTTACAGCCATTATTCGATATAACCGTTTATTTAATGAGTATGCTTTCTATTTTGATCGGGATTATGGTAGGTATTACTTTTAAACTAACTCCTATTCAGACAGCTAGCGTCGGGTTAGCGGCTATGGTTGGTAGTGGTGCAGTTATGAAAACAGCAGATGGACTATTTGCATTAAACGGGATTGGGGTTGTTCTAAACACGGGGATCACCGCAGCTCTAGCCGTTTTGTTTGTGAAAATGATTGGGGATAAACTAAAAGCCTACGCAATTCTTCTTATCCCTACATTGACAATTATGATTCCTGGAATGGTTGGTTATCTTCTTTTACCCTTTATGAAGAAATCAACTGGCTTATTAGGTGAAGGAATTGCTTATCTTACTACCTTACAACCAGTGGTAATGGGTGCCGTAATTGCTGTTGCCTTTTGTTTGATTATTTTATCACCTATTTCCACAGTTGGAGTTGCTACTGTAATCATGCTCTCTGGGATTGGTTCAGGTGCAGCCAACTTAGGGATCGTAGCAACTGGGGTCGGATTGGCAATTGCAAGCTACAAAGCAAATAATTTAGGTACTGCGTTAGCGCATGTGTTAGGTTCTCCCAAAATACAAATGCGGAACTTCTTTATGAAGCCTAAAATCGTCTTTCCAATGGTTATTTCCGCTGCTATCTTAGGTGGATTAGCTGGGGTTTTAAATATACAAGGCACTCCGATGAGCGCAGGATTTGGATTATCTGGACTTGTTGGACCTTTAAATTATATCAACCTAGCAGAGGGTGGTTGGAGCATAAAGAATATAACTATTATGCTGAGTACCTTTCTGATTCTTCCGATTGCATTAAATGTAGGATTGATATACTTATTCTCACGTAAACTTAAAATGATTAAAGCCCAGGATTACAAGCTCGATTTTGAATAAATTAGTTGCAATAAAAAGGCGAGAATGCCATAAAACATTCTCGCCAACAATTTATTTATATCGACCAAATAGGTCCTGAACAATAGTATAGGAGTTTTTCAACCGCTCCTCATATTCAGGTAAATCCCACTTATCCCAAGTAAAGCTACTTAGCTTTGGCAAAACATTTCCTTCCATGGAAGGAAACGTATCTTGCATACCATCTTGCTCATTCATAAGCAAGGCACCTATATAGATTTCATCCACAAACTTGCTTGCCTTTATCCCATCCTTATATAAATCACCCATAAACTCTTTTTGACTAGGGTCTTTGGCACGAATTAATAGCCAAGGGATTCTAAGCTCTATACTGCCATCAGCTATGTAGTAATCTGCTAGTGAATTATAATCATCATTAGCATCTGGGTTACCATTTCCTTTTTTGAGCTTTCCTGCTTCATAGGATTCAAAAGGAAGCGTTGTTTTTTGTTGAGGCAAGTATAACTCCTTATTTAGGGCGTATTGCTCTTTTACAAATTTCCCACTATCTAATGAAGGAGTTGCCGGCTTAGGCTTTAGTAAGTTTAATACATGACCATATTGATACGTGAAAAAGTCGTAATATTGATCGACGAGTAAACGAGATTCACTAGCCTTTAAATTTACTATAAAATCTATCCCGTTCGTAAAAGAAATATTAGGCACGCCTTCAAATTTAGTATTTCCTTGATTCGGTACAACATCTAGAAGAATCAACGGATACCCAGTAAATGACGGATCATAATCTAATCTTATATATAAATAACGTTCATCCTGATCTACATATAAAGATCGCATACCTCCATCTTTCTTTTCATAGATAGGCTTACCCTTCCATTCCTCTGTTTTTCCATCCACTCTAATCTTATGGCGATCAAAACTTAACAGACCAAACTGTTGCTCATTAGTTTGGGCATTGGACCAATAAGGACGTCTATCAGGATTATCATAGTCCACCGTATTCCATGTACGCTTGAACCATTCATCTTGCCAGGTGAAAACTAAGCCTCCTAAGAGCTTTTCTGCCATAATATCTTCAAATAAACGGCTAATTATTTTACCCTGCTCCTCTTCAGAATGAAATCCCTGATTCCATCCAAATGGGTTTTTATGCGTTAGCCCCCTGGAACCCGGTACTCCAAATTCAGCAATTAGTATTGGCATCCGATGTGCATCGTGTAGCTCCTTTAAATAAGCAGCATAGCTATTAAATTCCCCACGGTGATCTACAAATGTTTGATAGGACTCCTCATAATTGAAAAAATCAGGATAATAAGGGTACACATGGTAGGAAGCGAATTGCTCAGTTAGCTTCATCTCATTTTTTGTATAGATGACGTTAGGATCTACACCTACCAAATCCTCCTGTTCAGCTGGCTCTGCGGGATGCTCTAAAATATCCGTAGTCACCCAGTTGGTAAAGCTCATTGGTCTTACCCAGTTATAGCTCTCTTTTTCATACTTAACAATGGTGTCCATTTGCTCTGCCAACCAATATTCAAAGGGCCTTGCTCCCTTCGTCTCAAAATATGAACCGTCATACTCTCCTATGGAGCTGTGCTTTTCATTTGTATTCAATACCATGTAAGGGTACCATTCGATACCTAAAACCCACCCTGCAACATACTCAGACACATCAGCGGTATAAACACCTGAAGCGTGCCCTGCCCTTTCTTTTACTAGTTTATTTCCATGAATAACATCGACAATTGTCTTCATTTCCGTTTGAAAATCTTTCAAATTTTCTTCTTCAAAGGCGTCCAATGATTCCTCCAGTTTTTCTTCATTGATCCAAACGCCATGAAGTACATAGATCTTATTCTCATGTTCCTCGTTATAACGTTTCAGGGCATTATAAAAGCCGGGAGGGTGTAATGTATAAACGCGCACCATGTTAGCGTGCATCTCACCTATTTGTACAAACCAGCGGTAATATTCATCCTCTGTGATTGCTGCTTCTCCGGGAAAGTAGCCTGGTTTTCCCATACCGATGTTAACCCCTTTAATGGTTAAGGGCTTCCACTGATTATTCTCATACACTTCAAATGTTTCACCTTGTACTCTAGCGTTATAGCCCAGGCCATCTTCCATGTCGGTCCCCTCACTTGTATCGAAATCTTCCAATATTACCTTCATCATAGGAACGTACGTAGACCAGTAAAACGCATTATCGGCGAATCTTTCAGCAAACTTATAAATGTTTGCCAACCCTTTCAGCTGATAAAAAGCGGGAACCTTTGCTACGTCATTGAAGTCACCTGCAAAATAGTAACTCGATGAATTAGACTGTTCTCTTTCCAAAACTGCAGCAAATTCTGTAGGGATGGAAAACTCCTCAAGTAAGCTCTTACCTTTTTCGTTTAAATCCCATTGATAGTTAGCTAAAACCTCAGTTCCCTCTTGCGGCACTACTATGTCAAACCAATAGTTGTAATCTACACTTTTCTCGAGATCAAATTTGGCTTTTCCAGCCTTTGTAAAGGATACTTGAATTCCTTTTTCGCCAAAATGCTGATCACTCTCCAAAACAATGACATCGTTATCGTCGTTTACTAATACAAAACCTTCTCCGGTGTAGCTCCAATCTTCTACAGAGTCAATCACCCAATTTGGAATCTCTTCATTGCTAGTTGGATTCAAATCTTCAAAATATCTTCCTGTCCAGCCAGTCCAATGAAGTCCTAAATAATACTCCACACTCTCTCTAACTGGAGGCTCAGTAGGATAGGCAAAAGTATTAAATTCTGCTATTAACAAGCTTTCTTCTTGGTCATTCAATCTCTTTAGAATATTGTTCCACTCTTCTTGCTCTAGTCCACCTTCATTTTCGCTACTACCCTCATGCACACCGTAAGTATCAGCCAAGTAAATGACATCATAATTCGAATAGTCATCCGGCAATGGGCGCATTTTTTCCTTATTATTTGGCGTTAATCCATAATAATCGGACGATGCATCATATTTTTCGTCATCCTTCGAATATTTTAGATAGTTTAGTAACCAGGTAAGCCCTAAATGCTCTCTATAGGAATCATCTGTTACTGTCTTATCAATAATGGCTATACTCATTTTTTTATTTGGTTCTATAAACCAAAGTATAATCGGCAAAAGTAACATGCAGAGAATAGCAATACACACTAAGTAAAATCGTTTCATCTCCACTATCCTTTCTGCGATAAGCCTTTACGCTGCATAGTTCCCCATACATTTTTACCTAGTATAAAATGGAGCAGCCCTTCACATCTCCAAAATAATGTTAACGGCTTGTACCAAAAAATTTCCGAAAGGGATACAAAGATTAACCTGAACACATCCCGAACCTTCGGAAATGCATTTGTACTCCATGCTTCTAATAATATGGATAACGCTGAAAAAATGGCCCCATAAACAACAAATAACAGCGCAAGAAGTATAGCAATCTCGAAATAGATATCACCTAAAAAGAAGGAAATAGCAATATAAAAGTACCCACCCAGCTCAATAATAGGTCCCAAGCATTCTACAATCCAGAAGTAAGGAAAGGAAATCATGCCGATCCCTCCGTACTTTGGATTAAAGGTCATTTTTCTGTGTTTCCATAAGCTTGTTATTAAACCTTGATGCCACCTTCTTCTCTGCTTCCTTAATGTTGAAAGATCTTGAGGAGCCTCCGTCCAACAAACAGGATCAGGTACAAATTCAATGCGTTTCTTTGATTTTTTTTCCTTTAGTAGGCGGTGAATTTTCACGACTAGTTCCATATCTTCTCCAATATTATGCTTGGAATACCCACCTGCCTCTACGACCCATTGCTTGGAGAAAACACTAAAGGCTCCAGATATAATCAGCACTAAATTAAATTTACTAAGTGCAATTCTGCCCATTAGAAAAGCTCTCAAATATTCTACAACCTGCATCACAACTAAGAAATTATTCGATAAACCAGTTTTAAATATAGATCCTAACTGAATATCTGAGCCATTTGCTATTCGAATATTACCTCCCGTTGCAATTACTTCCCCGTTAGATAAAATAATTGGCTTCATCACTCGAAGCAAGGAAGTTTCTTCTAGGATAGAATCTCCATCAATGGAACAAAAGTAAGGATATCTAGAGACATTAATGCCTGCATTTAAAGCATCTGCCTTTCCTCCATTTTTTTTATTTACTAACAACAAGTTAGGGTGAATGTCTGACTGAAAAATATCTAATATAGGCTCTGTAGGTAACTGATCTCGTATAATTTTTGTTATTCTTTTCATTTTGAATTGGTCCATTACCTTTTGCTGCGTAGAATCAGTGGATCCGTCATTTACTACAATTAACTCTAATTGTGGATATCGAAGACTTAAAAGAGAATGGATGCTATCAATCACACCTGCTTCTTCATTGTATGCTGGAACAATGATCGAAACGGGCTTCGAATAAATCACATCTATATAATCATCGTCTAGTTCATCCTTATCCAATTTGGATTGTTTTTTTAGCTGCTGGAAGGCCATGAAAAGCATAATACTATACGTTAAAATAACGATGATCATATAAAACAGTATGATTCCGGCAAAAAACAAAAGTATATAATCTAAAATGTTGGCTAAGCCCATTATGGTTTAAGTCCTTTCCCTAGTGCCTCATTGGCCATATCAATTGCATACCGATCACTTGAATGCTCTATATATTCTTGCAGGCTCTTCCTTCCGCTTTTATCCTTCATCATTGTTTTGGCGGCTTGCGAGCGTACCCACCACGACTCATCCTCTAAAAGTAGTTCTAAATGAGGCAGCGTATAAGAAAGTGGTAAAAGCTGAAACAATTTAGCTACCATTAGTCTTTCCTCCCAAACTGGAGATTTCACAAAAGTTAAATAATTTTCAGGATTATTAACAAATCCAATCTCATAGATGGCCCTTAGGGATCTTATACGAATCTCTATGTCCTCTTGTTTTAGTTGTACCTCTAGATGTGGGAGATACTCTATATCTCTTTTAAGCCCCAAAGTTTCAATTAAGGCATAGCGACATGTTTTAGGTAAGTCCGCAATTTTATCGGTTAAGGTATCCAAGAGCTCTGCAGGGAGATTTAAGAGTAGTTTCTTATACTCATATTCTGATAGTTGAACATTACTGTTTAGGATATGCTGTAAAAATAAATTTTGATTAAATAACGAATAAATTTTCAAAAGCTGAAAGTATTCTTCTCTTGAAATTCTTTTTTTCCCGAGCTTTTCACAATTTTTTTCAAGAGAATCAATCCGGAAATCTTCTATATGAAACATAGCATTCATTCGTTTACTCCAGCTTTTACTTTGCAAAAGCTTAAGGTAGTAGTCCTTTAAGTATTCATTAGAAAACTGACTTATTCTCTCTTGAATAGATTCATTAGATAAGTTCTTTAAATAGGTCGAAAAAATTTCTTCTATGCCTATTATCTCTTCTCTACTATTTGGAATAACCTTTGGGTTATAGGGCACCCCGTCTATTAAAAAGCGACGCCAATTCTCTTCATGCTCGTTAACATACGACTCTATTTTCGCTTTTATCTTCACTTCTTTTGCTCGTTTTATAATTAAGTAAATACCAATTGAAACTAGTACTATCGTTAACAGGCAGATCAGTAGGAGAACAAACTTAATGGATATTTGTATCATAGCCATAACCTTTTAAATGTCCGTCTTATCTGTGCTTCAAAAAGTCTAATATTAAATGGTTTAATTAAATATTCATCTATCCCTACTTCATAGGCATAGAGCATGTCCTCCTCCGATTTTTTCTTAGTCATCATAAAGGTTATAAAGCGTTGTTCATTAGGGAGCTGCTTAATCGTATGCAAAACCTCCAAACCATTTTTTCTAGGTAAAATATCATTCATAATGATGATGTGGGTGTGGCTAGAATGATACCAATTAGATTCTAAAAAATCGTACCCATCAGAGAAAGATTTTATCTCTAATTCGAACATTTCAACATTCATATTTTCTAAAGATGAGCTTAGTACTTTACGAAATATTTCATTTTCCTCCAAAATGCTGACCTTTATTTTTTCAATGTCTTTTTCTTTAAATTGAGGTATGTACGATACTTCAAAGGGATCTCCAGTACTCATCAGGTCATCTAACGCGCCATTTCCAACCTCTAACAATTCCTCAAATTCTACGCGGTTGTTCCCTATTTCTATAATAGTTGCGGATAGAGTCGTAGAAGAGACAATATTAGAATCTGCAAACAATCTATTTAGAAAGGCTTGTGCCTCCTCCTCTCCACTTTGGGATAATATGATACACCATTTATGAGGCTCCTTAAGCTCAAAAAGAAAATCAGTTTTTCTAATTTTGTTTTCAAGATAGGATGTTAAATCCTCTTGCTGAAATTCTAACCCTTTAAAAGAAGCCGACAAAAAAACTGCCGTAATTGTTGTACGGGAGCGAACAACATTTGCTTTTAAAACGTTAAAAAATTCTTTTATTTGCATAAACGCTTGTTTAGAGTCAAACGTGCCATTTTGTATAGTCAAGCTCAATTTAATCCCCCTAACTTTTTCCATTATTTTATTTTTGCTTACAAATAATATAATTTTACCATTTATATACCCAATTTATAGAAGATTAGACAATTTTAAATTTTCATTTGAGCAATATTTCATAAACGTTTTTGAATGAATTTATTGAGCAATTCAAAAGACCTAGATACCTTATCCTCAGCAAAGCTTCTGGTTTTTTTATAGCTATTTATGTTTAAAGCGAGAGTTGATTTCCATGAAGTTCCTTAACTTGTGGAATGACATATTTAAGCTAACACTACGGGTTAGTTCAATAACCATATATGAAACTTTTATTGGAAATTAACGACTTATTTTGAAAAAGGAGAGGAAGCTTATTGGAATAAAACAATTTTTCTTTTCATTTATAGCTATTGCTTTCTTAACGGGTTGCATTAACGATTCATCACCGAACGAAACAACTGAAGAGCCCATAATCGTGGAACCTAGTCCACTACAATGGATAAATTATAGTGGTGAAAAGTATGTTTTTAACAGGATTATTCCAAAGGGGAAATTGGATATGGATCAAATCATTTCAACAAACACATTAACATCATTTGGAGACGGTGCTGAATTTGGGAATGAAATTTTTCTTTATAAGAAAGACGGTAGTTTATTCTTAATAGATAACACAGGACCCACTGAACAATGGGCGAATTTTATTAAACATAATCAAAAGTAGCTACTTTAATTATTGAACTACCTGGTTGCTTTAGCAAAATAGCCATCATTTCGATGGTCTATTTTATGTCCAAAAGTTAATAACGTTGTATGTCATTGTGAAATGTTACTTGTAAACTCACATGAGCTGAACAGTTCAATAAGAAATGTGGGGCTTTTGTGTTGAAATTATCTTATTAAAGGGGAAATAGAATTGAGGAAAAAAACGAAGTTAATAATCGGAATTTCATTAGGCTTGAATATATTACTTGTTGCAATAGTAGCTTGGGGAATGATAAAAATGAATTTCGTTAGAGAGCAAGTACTCTTAACAGAAGTACAGCATAATTTAGTAGAATTGGAAGGTTTAATAGCGAGTCAAATCGATGATAATTGGTCTGAACCTAATTTGGTAACAACTGAGTTAGGAGATGTATTGAATGGGATTTGGCTTGGAATGAATACTGGAAGACAATTAGGAACGCTTTCTAAGAGTGACAACGACATACTTGCACATTTATATTCTAAATTAAATAAATTTCCTAATGATGAATTATATAGCTTTGTTGATTTAACTGAAGAGGATCAAAAAAATTTTGAAGTGCTGCGGGAAACACTTCGTGAAGTCGGATTAGGATTAGACATTACTATAAGTGCAGACATGGATACCTTTATAAATCAAGCAGAGGAAATAAACGAAAAGATTAAATCCCCTTTAAATTTAAATTAACATTTATTGATATTGCACTTTAGTAAAAACCATTATTAAAGTAAAATGAGTCAGGAAAAAATCCTAACTCATTTTTTATGTGCATTGTAAATTCATTTTTTACCATTAAATTAGCGTCTTATTTTTTCCTCTAGCCATCCAATACTTATTTATAAAATTCTCTCGGAATAGCTCCCACAAAGCGACGGTGGTATAGTAAAGGATTTTTTTCCTCATTCTTTATATCCGTAACTTCTCCAATTAATATAGTATGGTCCCCAGCATCTACTTGTTTAAATAATGTACATTCCAAAACAGAAAGACTATTTGCTAATATGGGCTGATTTAATTCGGAGGCTCTCCACTCACAACCAGAAAAACGATCCTCCACTCGGCTAGCGAACAAATTGCATAGGTCACTCTGATCCTCTGCTAATATATTTACGATAAACTTGTCCACTTTTAAAAATTCTTCATATAAGAACGCTTTTTTATCAATAGACCAGAGAATAAGTAACGGATCTAAAGAGACTGATGCAAAGGAGTTAACAGTCATTCCCATCGGCTTGCCTTGTTGATCTAAAGCAGTTACCACGGTTACTCCTGTAGGGTAATTTCCCATTGCAGCTTTAAAACTTTCTATTCGTTTAGATTGGTTTTCCATCCGGCAACTTCCATTCTATTTTTCTTTCATCATAACAAATACCATTTATTGTTTCACATAATACGTTTTGTATTTAGTTTAAATTTATTCTTGGCGGGTAAAGTATGAAGGAGAACAAATAACTGGAGGGATTTTAAATGACAGTCAAATTAACTGTAGAAAATGCCGTACAGGCTAAGCAAGAAATCGAGCGTTTAGAAACACAAGGATACCATAAAGACCATATTCATATTTTTGCACACTCGAAAGATCGCGCGGATGACATCAATGATGCATTAGATACTTCAGATGTAGGAATGAAAGAAATGGGCTTCCTACAATCCATGAAGAATATGTTCACTTCTCGCGGAGACGAGCTAAGAGCTAAAATGAGTGGGGCAGGCTTATCTACTCAAGAAGCAGAAGCTGCAGAAAAAGAATTAGATGAAGGTAAATTAGTTATCGTAGCTCACGACCCTAAATAATATATATAAAAAAACAGTCCATTACTTCATGGACTGTTTTTTTGTATTATGATTCTGTACTAGTATTACAAGCAAAACATATATAAGAGGAACAATTGAAGTAAAGAGAACAAAACTACTCCATTCTAAGTTCTCCCAAATTGGGCCAAACAAGGTGCTGCCCGCCCCTACTCCTATATAATAGGAAACAAGATATAAGCTTGACGCACTTCCTTTATGGTGATTCGCTTCTCTACTTACTGAGGAGGCTGCTAAAGAGTGGGCAGTAAAAAAGCCCAAGCAAACTACACATAATCCAATAATGATGACCCATACGGAGCCACTCATCGTAAGCAAAAGACCTAGGCTTAATACAAAAACTCCAGTTATCAGTACTTTTCTTTGCCCTACTTTTCCCGCGATCCAGCTTGCTAATGGAGAACCAATTACCCCAAGCCCATATGCGAAAAATAGATTAGAGACAGCATCGAGAGAAAGTGAAAAGGGTTCACTAGTCAAGTGAAATGGTATATATGTCCATATCCCTGTAAATGAGAGCTGAAGTACAATCCCTAAGCCGAACATAAGTAGTAAGAAAGGGTTTTTTAGATGATAGGAGAATCCTTCTATATCTTCTTTAAATCTTGCTTTCTGAGCTCGGAAGTTCCTAGATTTAGGCAAGGTCCACATCACTAGGACAAAAACCAAAAAACCACTGCTTCCTAAAATATAGAAAGCTGTTTGCCAAGAGAGATATTCAGTTGTATATCCAGTTACTACTCTACCTAGCATTCCACCCAGGGCATTACAGGAGATATAGAGAGCTGTCGCCACACTTAAATGTTTCTTATCTATCTCTTCACTGATATATGCTAATGCAGCAGCTGGTACTCCGGCTAACAAAAATCCTTGGATAAGTCTTAAAAATATAATCCATCCAAAGTTTTCGGTAAGAGCCATGAGAAAAAAAGGAATTACAGCTCCTATAATTGAATATTTAACAAATACAGTTCTCCCCAGTCGATCAGAGAAAAATCCTAAAACAACTAGCCCTATTATAAGACCAATTGTAGTCAAAGACATCGCCATACTGGAGTGAGAGACTGTAATATCAAACTCCTTTGTAAACATCGGAAGTATTGGTTGCACAGAGTACATGGCACCAAAGATAAACATAGATGCAATACCTAGGCTTAAGACTATTCTCCAAAATTGAAAGTCCCTTATAGAATATCCTTCAAAATTATTGCTTGAATCGTTCATAGTTATCCCATTCTTTCAAGAAGCCACAAAGAAAGCTGTGAGAAGTAAAATGACAGCTAATAAAACAAACTATCCTCCTCTAGCTATACTCCATTGCTTAGCTTTACATCGTAACACCACTTCTTTTCCTTCAGTGGTGTATTTATTCTTAGCTCCGTTTTATAGTGACAATTATAGCAAAGTGTATCAGGTTTATGGCGAAGTTTTCTTGGCTTTATCAATTACATTAACTAGTTTTTCTCCCTTTCCTACAAAGCCGACCTTCCCCCCTCCCCAGAAATAAACCCTGTTTAAAAACTTATATATTTTAGTCCTTTGTGTTTTAAGCCTTTTTGTTGCACAATAAATATATGAATCTTGAAGAGGTGAAATTGTGAAACCAGTCATACTTGCTGAAAAACCAAGTCAAGCGAAGGCATATGCAGATGCTTTTTCAGTAAAACGCCATGAAGGCTATATTGAAATCCTCCCCTCACCTATCTTTCCCGAAGGAGCTTTTATCACTTGGGGAATCGGACACTTAGTAGAATTAAAGGAACCTAAAGCTTACGACCCTAAGTGGAACAGGTGGTCACTTGCCAGCCTGCCCATTCTACCAGATCGCTATGAATTTCAAGTAGCAAAAGGTAAAGCGAAGCAATTTACGATAGTTAAAAAACTCATTAAATCTACCGATACGGTCATTAACGCTTGCGATGTTGACCGTGAAGGCTCTAATATTTTTTATAGTATTTATAACCAAACAGGCGCTAGAGGAAAAACTATTAAACGTTTATGGATTAACTCTTTAGAAATAGATGAAGTTCGAAAAGGGTTTGCTAATCTCCAAAATAACCAAAAGGATTTACTAATGTATGAGGAGGCAAAAGCACGACAAATCAGTGACTGGCTTGTCGGTATGAATGCTTCTCGTTTATATTCACTATTATTAAAGGAACAAGGAATCCAAGATGTTTTTCCAATCGGTCGCGTTCAATCACCTACAC
This sequence comes from Psychrobacillus sp., assembly GCA_040274765.1. Lineage (GTDB taxonomy): Bacteria > Bacillota > Bacilli > Bacillales_A > Planococcaceae > Psychrobacillus. The sequence goes on along the minus strand of JBEMAY010000008.1, from coordinate 41,259 downwards.
TATATTTGATTTACCAACGACAAATGGAAATTGAGAATTTTGTTTCAGAGCCCTTTTATGAGGTAGAGAGCATCTTTACAGCAGAGCATGGAAGCTATAAGGGAAAAGCGAAAGCAAAAGAATCAAATAGGGAAATTATTCGAGCACTTCTAGCTAAGCATAATATCCAACCTAATTCACCAGGTGTTATTACCTCCGTGGTGAAACAGGATAAAAAAATCCCTCCACCTCAACTTCATTCTCTATCGACATTGCAAGCTACTGCCAATAGATTATGGAAAATCAGTCCAGCAGATGTTTTGAAAACGATGCAAGGACTATATGAAAAAAAGTTAGTGACGTATCCAAGAACTGATTCTCGTCACATTACACCAAATGAGTTTGCTTATATTGTTGGACAGGTGGAGGATTACCAAAGACTAATCAACCAACCTTTTCCAATAGCTTCTCGTACCCCGAGCAAACGCTATGTGGATAGCTCAAAGGTTCAGGAGCATTATGCTATTATACCTACAAAAAAAATTCCATCTATGTCCGTGCTAGGAAGGCTTTCGCCGACTGAGCGGAATCTTTATGAAGAGATTATTCGAACGACGTTAGGTATGTTCCATACAGATTATCTGTATACAGAAACAAAAGTAACTACGGATGTCAACGGCTTGCCGTTCTTTACGACAGGGAAAACCGAGGTAGATAAAGGATGGAAGGCACTCTTTGTTCGCTCATCTAACGAAAAGGAAAAAGAAGAACCAACACTCCCTCCTTTAAAAGAGCAGGAATCCGTTTCAAGTAAGATTGAAATTAAAGAAGGCAAGACAACTCCTCCAAAACCATATACAGAGGGCCAATTGATTGCCATGATGAAAACCTGCGGAAAGCTAATAGAAGATAAGGATGAAACGGAGATTTTAAAGGAAGTAGAAGGTTTAGGAACCGAAGCTACTCGAAGTGGGATTATTGAAACCTTAAAAAGACACAACTATATAAAGGTAACCAAAAATATAGTTTCCATTACTGATAAAGGGCGAGTCCTTTGTCAGGCGATTGAAGGCAATCTTCTCTCCAGCCCTTCTATGACTGCTAAATGGGAAAACTATTTACGGAAAATAGGAAATGGTGAAGGCTCTCAGGATCGATTCCTTGGAAGTATAGCAAAGTTTATCTATAGCCTGATTAACGAAACACCTAATCAGCTAAAAACCAAAAACATTACGATCAAGCTTCCTCCAAGAGAACCAAGTTCGAAATATGCAAAGTTTAAACAGGAACCGATTGCTCCATGCCCTAAATGTGGACAAGGATCCATTGTAGCACGTAAAAATTTTTACGGCTGTACCAATTATAAAAATGGATGTACTCAAACATTCAATGGTTTTTTCTTAAAGAAGAAAATAACCCCTAGTCAAATCAAGCTGCTTTGTACAAAAGGAATAACAAACACTATCAAGGGGTTTGAAGCTGAAAATGGTCAAAAGTTTGATGCAAGGCTTGCTCTAGAAGAAGGTAAAGTAAAATTAGAGTTTAAATAATCTAGACTGTTTATTAAAAACAAAGGAATCAAGCCAGTGCCCCGTTTCCTTTGTTTTTCTTTTTATTCAAATGGATAAGCATATACCATCTCACCAAGACGTCCTTTTGTAGTGACTGCCTGAGACAAGGAGTTTAAAATTGCTTCCTCCGTCACTTCTGCAGCTGCTTGAAATAGATCATTCATAACAGCGTGGTCGTCTCTTAGGACATATCGTATTTCCACACTGTCTTCAGAGACATGAGGAATTTTATGGACAGTTGAAAAGGCAATGACAATGTCGCCGCTTCCGTTACTAAAGTGACTCCCTGTCCTCCCTAATCCAATACCACAACGCTTGGCCACTCGCTTAAGCTGGCTATTTCCGAGAGGTACATCCGTTGCCAAAACTATTATGATGGAGCCATCTGCTGGTATAGGATATGACGGTACGGAACTATTACCCTTTGCTTTATACCGTTCAGCCTGGAATTCTTCTTTCTTTCCAAAGTTACTTAGCACCATGCACCCGATAGTATAGGCTGTATCGCTGGATGTATCATATACAATCCTAGAGGATGATCCTATCCCTCCTTTATGACCGAAGCAAATCATTCCTTTCCCTGCACCAACCGCTCCTTCTAAAGATGCCTCTGAAGTTGCATTTTGAATTGCCTCTACTGCATGCTTAGGTTCCACTGGAAGCTCACGTATAGAATTTAGTCTCCCATCGTTACATTCTCCAACCACAATATTGATCGTACCTGTAGACACCCCAATATCAGGATTTTCTTTTAGCATATACGTCAAAGTACCTTGCGTAACCGCTGGGACGCCAAATGTATTGGTTAGCATAATAGGAGCCTCAATAACCCCTAACTCATCTACCTGTACGAGACCAGTTGTTTTGCCAAAGCCATTTAATATATAGCTAGCTCCGACCACTTTTTGATGAAATAGGTTATCGCCATGTGGAAGTATGGCAGTGACTCCTGTACAAGCATGCTCACCCTCACTAAGTTGGTGATCTAGTGTTACATGGCCAACTTGGACTCCTGCTACATCAGTAATGCAATTTTTTTCGCCCACTGGTAGTTTTCCGATTGTAACGCCACGTTGTCGTATTTTCATTGGTTTCATATGCTATCCCCTTATTTTAGCTACTTGCTTCCTTCTATTTTGATAAGCAGACTCTACAAACTCAGGTTTCTCTCCATATATTTGAATGATATCCTTAATTTCTTCTGCCCAATAGGTTTCATTGCGATTAATGGCTAAACTAGGATAACCAGATCCCCTATGTAAATAATCAGAGCTTGCAACTAAATACCATTTCTCTTCTTTCATTGGAAACTCATTTAAATAGATACTTTTAATATGTTTTCCATCGTGCTCAACTTCTAGTCCAGAAACATGTAATCTCCCCACAAATCTCCCCCTAAAACCTGGACCTCGCCCCTCACCCAAGCAAACCTGGGCATCTAAGGATGATTGCAATGCTTCCTGGATATGTTTTCCTTGAATCTCAAAAAGAGTAGGATTCAAAGGCGAAGGACAAATTTCTATTAGTTTTTTTCTAGACATCTCATGGAAGATACCTGCATTACAAATACCACTGTTAATAAGTCCAATGTCTGCCTTTAGCATATCCTTCAATCCATCGGCAATTAGATTACTAATAGGATTCTCCTCTACTACGTCATGCCAGAGTGGGTGATCTAGCGTATATAGCGGTTGACTTAATACGTTCACTGCCTTTGTCTTGTTCCCCTCTAAGACGGAAATAATTTGAGGGTCCTCATGTGTTTCTTTAGTGGAAATTGTCTCCGAGTGGAGAAGAGTTACCTTCTTATTCGTTACTTCCATTTCAACAATTCCTAGATACTCTCCATAATTTCCTGCACTATTTATAATAGTATTATTAATGATCTTAGCTTCTTTAAAAAGTTTATGATCATGCGCAGAAATAATTATATCTATTTCTTCTATTTCATTGGCTAACGGTTCATCTGCAAATGTGCCCACGTGGCTTAGTAGAATACATACGTCGTATTTCCCTTTGTTTCTTTGAATCTCTTCTCGGATAGCATTCGTATAATCATGCATATGAATGCCAAGACCATCATTAAAAACACCCATGTCTGGTGAAGAACCAGTAATAAGAAGGCGAAGACCATTCTTTTCTAAAATAGTGCTCTTATGTACTCCGTTAATAGGTGTGCCATCTTTTTTCACTAGATTGTTACTTATAAAAGGAACTGAACTATTGCTTGTCATATGCTCTAGCGTATCGACTCCGTTAAACATTTCATTGTTACCAATTGTAATAGCATCGTAACCCCCAGCCTCTAGCAGCTCGATGGCAGCTATACCTCTAGTTCCCTGCAGCTCGATGCTTTTAAAATCAGCAAAATCTCCTCCATCTAACACAATCGTATGTTCATCTCGATGCTTTCGAATTAAAGAAACAACCTTTTTATAATTATCAAATTGACTATGTATATCATTTGTATGTAAGATTTTTAATCTTGTCATGAGTAATGTCTCCCCCCGGATATTCTATTATCATATCATATTCTAATAATTCCATTAACTCTATATTGTTTAAAAATCTTGGCGTATTCCAATGTAATTAGGGAATGATTATTACATAAGACAACTATTTAGGAGGTAATCAAATGGAAGTATTAAAAGTTAATGGAGAATTAGATAAAAAAAAGTTAGCGATTAGTATTCTAGTACCTGTTATAGGAGGTTCTATTACGGGTTGGTTAGCCAATCGGAATGCACAAAAGAAATACAAAAAATTAAAGCAGCCTTCCTTCGCGCCCCCTGCTCCCGTCTTCCCTATAGTTTGGACATCCCTTTATGCAATGATGGGACTAGCCAAATATCGTGCTGACCAAAAAGTCCAACAGGATGATAAGCAATCGCCAGCAATTCCCCTCTATGATCTACAGTTAGGTTTAAATTTCTTATGGTCATTCTTGTTTTTCCGTTGGGGTCTTAGAGGAACAGCACTCATTGAAATGACCATATTATTAGGGGCAATAGCCATGACAGCTTATGAATTCCAAAAGAAAGATACTACTGCTGGCGCGCTGATGGTCCCGTACATCGGCTGGGTAACGTTTGCTCTAGGATTAAACTTTGCAGTATGGAAATTAAATAAATAAGGCTATGTTAAAGTTATTGGTTGATTTTGAATAAATCGTCCTCTTTTGTAGTATCCTGACTGTATACAATACAATAGGGGCAATTCAAATGACTTTAACGAACATAATAGCTAATATTTCTTCCTTGAATGATAAGGACAAAGAATACATTTTAGATTATCTAACTCGCCATTTCTCGCCGTCAGCCTCACAACAAGGATCTTTAATCGGTGAATTGAGAGAGAGAAAGTTTTCTCATGGTTTTCATTGTCGACATTGTGGAAGTACATCAGTGGTTCGTTACGGGAAACGAGATGGTCGACAACGTTATAAGTGCAAAGACTGTTATAAATTAAGCAGTGATTTGACAAATTCCCCTATGTATCGCTCGAAAAAGGCAGACAGATGGATTCCATTTATAGAGTGTATGTTGAATGGTCTATCACTTCGTGAAACAGCTTCACAAATTGGTATCACTCACGTAACTGCTTTTTACTGGAGGCATAAAGTGCTGTCTGCTCTCGCAAAAGAAAGTATCGGTATATTTGAAGGACTAGTAGAAGTAGATGAAACATACTTCTTAGAAAGCCATAAAGGGCGAAGAGGTATTCCGAATCGCAAACCAAGAAATCGTGGTGGTTCCGCTACCAAAAGAGGTATTTCCAATGAACAAGTCTGTGTATTAGTAGCTAGAGACCGAAACAAAACGACCCTTTCAAAGCGAGTCGGTTCAGGTAGAATTCTAATGGAACAAATTGATAACACCCGTACATCGCATTTTAAGAATGATACGGTGCTTATTTCCGATGCTCACAATTCTTACAAATCTTACACATCTACTAACGATGTGGAGCACATCATCATAAACGGCAGTAAGAAAGAATATGTAAAGAAAGGCATCTACCACCTCAATAATATTAATAATTACCATTCCCGTTTAAAGAAATGGATAAGTCGGTTTAATGGTGTTTCTACGAAGTATTTACAACTTTATTTAGTTGGTTTCAATTCCTCGACAATAGGAAAATGGAAAGCGATTTGAGCAAGAAAAAACAAATGCTTATCTTGGCAAGTGTACATGGAACATGGGAAACCGCAGACAAGTTAAGACTGAGGGACTTCGCATTCTGAGGACAAGATTATATATGTTATTTCATAGTAAATAAGAATATACATAAAAATGAGCTGGGGGAAATGTATCTCCAAGCTCATTTAATACCTATCCTATTAGAAGTTCATTGTTATAAAAATCTTTTCAAACACTGAATTATAATATCAGGTCTGTCTAAGTGAACGTCATGGTCACTTCCTTCAGCAATAACTATCTCGCCTTTTTTAGACGAATGAGATAATTCTATCTGCAACTCACGCCAAGTATCTTCATATAAAATTGCTTCTTCCACAGGTATGTCATGTTCAACAAAAGCCTTTACTGATACTGCTTTATCTCTTGCGATTACTATTAGTGGAATGTTAGGAAAATCACCCATTTCTAATATATTATCGCTACTAATTTTCCAGTTTTCAAATTCTTTGGCAATTGTCTTGAAGAAGAGGGGATTTGTTATCAATTCCTCATAATCTTTTGCTTCGCTGTAAGGTAAAGTATTTTCGTACTCAACAATCATATTCTTGAATTTAATTTTCAGTTCCTCTTTTGATTTGTTAGAGTTCTCCATATTGTTTTCTACCATCTTATCTATTGAAATTAAGGAATTCATTACAGGTATATCAAGATTGTATAACTTGTTAAAATTATATGAAGTAGAATCTATAAGGATTACTCCCTTTATTTTGTTAGGGTACATTTTTGAGAACTGCTGTACACATAAGCCTCCAAAAGAATGACCAATTAGAACAAACTTTTCAGTGATATCTATTCTTTCAATAAGTTCATAAAGTTCCTCAGCAATATTTTTAGTTGTTCGAAATTCTTTTGAAACTGGACTATTTCCATATCCAGCCCTATGGTACATAACAATCTTAAAGTCTTCTTTGATTTCTTGAATAAAAGGATACCAATTATAAAAAGAACCACCTATCCCTGTTTCTAGGATAAGAATAGACTTCCCACTGCCAACTACCTTATATTCCAACTCTATATCTTTCAAAAAATCCCTCCTTTTTAACGAATGCTGATTTAGCGTTTCTTCAGCTAATCCCTTCATAAACCTATCCATATTTTAACATAAATATCCAGTTTAGGTGAAAATCATTAAACCAAATGTAGGGTATAGCATTTTACGATAAATCAACCTTTTCCTTTAACATAGCCATAAATAACTAAAAAACGCCAGATTGTATAATACAATCTGGTGTTTATTTGTTTTTTTCTTTTGATATACTTAATGGAATAGATTACTAGACAGGGAGTGACAATATGAAATTAACAATGAAGGAAGCAGTTCTACTAGAATCTTTACGAAGTAATGGGGTGTCCAACCAGGAGTTATTAAATAAGTTAGACGGTCGTTCCTGGGAAGAGACTTTTTCTACCGAATATGAAACATTGCTTAATATATACCTTCAAGATAAGGAACACTTTATCGAGCTTTTAGAAGATGGATACTCGGTAAAATTTATTACCTTAAATGGATTAAAAAACTTACTTAAAATGAAATTCAATAAACTAGAGGATCAGGACTATAAAATTGTCGATAATACATTTGAATTATTAGAGCTTAACCAACAACAACTGAACACTCTAAGACAGCTTCTCTCCGTTAATTGGGTTGTAGAGGAACATGAAAGAGAGGGTTTAGAACCTGAATCTATTCTAGTTAAATTAAAGCCTGTTTTTGTGTCTAAAATATAGCAATTTATAACTCCAAGTAAGGACATGTATTTTACAGTTTTTTAGTTGTGGTGATTATTGAAACAAATATAAATTTATAAATTAAAAGTAAATTTGATTTCCGAGCCAGCTGGACGCTTTTAGCGGGAGTTAAGCCATCACTCATCGCTAGCACGCGTGGTCGTCATGTCTTATCTGTCTCCCTCATCCAGCTGGAGTCGCCGACTGGTGCTCTAATCAATAGATGGAGACTACTTTTATTCGTCGATAAAGTTCTATTTATAAATAAAATCGCATTACAAAGCCGGAAAACGAACTTCAATCAAAATTTCTTAATCTATTTTTGTGTTTAATGGTCATTTTTTAATTACTATAGTTGGTGGCTTGATGAATTTTCAACTCCAAATCAGCCCACATATACTCTTTTGTTTTTTCGTCCCAATTCATGATTAAAGTCATGTATTCAATAATCTCTAGTTTCCATTTTTGTACATAGGAGACGTTAAATAAAATGCTTCCAGTTCTTCTTAATAAATAATCTACTGGAGTTATAACCATCTCATGCTCTATAGCATATTGAAGAGTTAGTTTAATAACCATTGGTAAATTTATTTCTTTCAAAACCTTGTCTGCTAGTAGTATAATTTCATCCGTGTTAGCACCATACATTGCAGCTAGCTTAGTTGCCTCTTTATTGGTTAAGCCCAGATCTACTAAATCTTTTGCTTTTTTTACAGTATAACTAGCATAGTCCGTTGGATTATCAAATTCTCCACCAGATAGCTTTAAATTTTTAGTTATAGAATGTCCAACAATACTACCTTCATTCTTCAAATCCTTACATAATATATCAGTAATAGTCTCGGCCATTTTTCGGTATCCAGTCAACTTTCCACCTGCAATCGTTATAAGACCAGTTTCAGATGTCCATATTTCATCCTTCCTTGAAATTTCAGAAGGTCCCTTTCCTTCCTCTCGAATCAATGGTCTAACTCCTGCCCAGCTAGACTCAATGTCATCTATCGTTACTTTTATATCAGGGAACATAAAATGAATACTTTGAATTAAATATTCTTGGTCATTCTTTTCTATGCACGGATTAACTAAATCTCCCTCAAATATAGTATCAGTTGTCCCCACATACGTTTTGCCATCTCTAGGAATAGCAAATACCATTCTTCCATCTGGTGTATCGAAGTAAACAGCCTGTCTTAATGGAAATCGCTGCTGATCTATTACAATATGAATTCCCTTTGTATGCAACAAACCTTTACCTGCTATTTTTTTATCCAAACTAATTACTTTTTCAACCCAAGGTCCTGATGCATTAACTATTTTTTTCCCAAAAATATTTATCCTAGTTTCTGAAAATTGATCTTTAACAGTTATTCCACGAATCTTTCCATCATCCGTATAAATCATCTCATCTGCTTTTACATAATTAAGGAGATCTGCTCCTTTTTCAAATGCCTTTTTTGCAACTTCTATCGTAAGCCTCGCATCATCAGTCCTATATTCGACATAATATCCTCCACCTAATAAACTTTCTTGCTTAAGTAAGGGTTCTTTTTGAATAGTCTCATTCCTAGTTAACATTTTTCTTCTTTCATGTCTTTTAACTCCTGCTAAAAAGTCATATACTAATAATCCGACAGAAGTCGAATACTTTCCAAATGTCCCTTTTTTATAGATAGGTAATAGCATCCACTCTGGATGAGTAACATGAGGGGCATTTAAATAAACAATTTCTCTTTCCTTACCAACATCAGCAACCATTTTTACTTCTAATTGTTTTAGGTATCGAAGACCGCCATGGACTAACTTGGTTGACCTACTGGAAGTTCCTGCAGCAAAATCCTGCATCTCTACTACTAATACCTTTAAACCCCTCGTAACACAATCTAAAGCTACTCCAGTTCCTGTAATGCCCCCGCCAATAACTAGGACATCATATGTAGTTCCCTCAAGGGTTGATAATAGTACGTTTCTTTCTTCATATGAAAATTTTTTCATTTTTATCTCCTTCACGTTAAAAAGACCATTACAATAAACTTGCCCTAGGCAAGTATTGTAATGGTCTTCTCTGAATTCTCTGACCAAATTTATATTATTTAGAAAAATTTAAATATGATATAATCAAAATAACCAAAAGATAGAAAAGGTGAGCATTTATGAGTTTAGTAGACATGGTAGAGTCCCAAATAATCGCTGCTGTTACTAATGAGCAGGATTTAAAGCAAGCAATTACCAGTAAGGCGAATATTATCTTTCTTCTTACTGGAAATCTGATGACAACAGGCGAACACATAAGTAAAATTAAACAGGCAAACAAATACGTTTTCATCCACTTAGATTTCATAGACGGCATTTCTAGTTCAAAAACAGCCTTAACCTTCGTAGCAGATCAATGGAAACCGACTGGCATTATTACTACAAAGAGTCATGTAGTAAAGTTAGCTAAAGAAGTAGGACTAATGACAATCCAACGTATATTTTTGCTTGATCGTAATGCTGTTACTAAAGGGATTGAAATGGTTAATTCCTGTCGTCCAGATGCTGTGGAAGTAATGCCTGGAATTATGCCAAAGGTAATTGACCAGCTTTCATCAAGTCTTACTTTCCCTATAATAGCTGGTGGCCTTATAGACAACATTTCAGAGGTACATCAAGCCTTAGAAAATGGAGCTTTAGCAATTTCTGCCGGAGTACCGGAGATGTGGAATTTTAATTTATAAAGAGAGTATATCTCTTACACTCTCTAGTATATATTTAGGTTTATGGACAGGATTTTCTAACATGGTTGGTGTTGTGATTCCTGTCATAACTAAAACAGATTTCATCTCGGCATCATTACCCATTTTTATATCAGTTTCTAATCGATCACCAATCATAAAACAATTGCAAGCTTCCATCTGCAAAACGTTATTTAGTACATAATCTGCCATAAGAGCAGACGGTTTTCCTGTGACGATTTTGACCGGCTCTCCTGTTGCTCCTTCTAGAGCGCCGATCATTGCCCCGCAGTCTGGTATTTCCCCTCCCATAACAGGACAAGTTCGATCAGGATTCGTAGCTATAATTTCTGCTCCATTTCTCCACGCTTGATATGCCTGGTTTAACTTGTCATAATTAAACTCCCGATCCCATCCTAACACGACATGGGAAGCTTTAGCGGAGAAATCCGCTAACTTGATGTTCCCTTCCCTAAGTTCTTCAAATAGAGGTGCTTCTCCTATTACATATACCGAGTCTTCTGGTTTCATAACCTTTTTTAAATACAGAGCAGTAATATAATTCGAGTTAATAACTTCCTCTAATCTCACTTCAATATCTAAAGCTTTTAACTTTACTACATAATCTTTTCTACTTGCGATAGATTTGTTTGTAAGAAATACTACTTTGTCCCCTCTTGCCTTCAAGCTTTTAATAGCTTCCGGAACTCCAGGGATTATCTCATTATCAATGTAGATAGTTCCGTCTAAATCAAAAATATATCCATTCACATTTTTCACTCCAATAAACTATAACTGTTGTTTTCTTGATAAGAAATTAGCTACTCCTTGTAATAGAAGTACAAGTACAATAAGAACAATCGACATCGCAGCAGCTGAGTAATATTCTGCACGGAGAATATTTTGGAATATAGCTAAGCTCATTGGTGCCCATTCAGGAGGGGCCAGTAGTATAGATACGCTCGCCTCTTTAATTACGGTTATAAATACTAAAACGGATCCAGCTGCTATTCCAGGGAGCATAAGCGGTCCGACTATAGTTATTGCAGCAGTTAAAGGAGTTGCTCCAAGATTGATAGCTGCCTCCTCAATGTCCTGCTTGATTGCTCTCATCGCTCCCATAGTAGACCTAACCATATACGGCAGTCTTCGGATTGTATACGCAATAATTAGTAGCACAGCAGTACCAGTTAACTGTAATGGAGCGGTGTTAAATGTTTGAATCAAAGCTATACCAAATGCAATTCCAGGGACCACTAGAGGTATCGAAGCCATGAAATCTAACTTAGATGAATTTTGTCTTACTACAAAATAAGAAACAAAAGTTGCTATGATTACACTTAACACTAGCGCTCCGGTCGCTAGCATTATACTGTTTTGTATATTCCCCATAGAGGTTGAAAAAATAGTTTTATAGTGATTAAGGGTATAACCGTTAGGAAGTAAATCTTTCCCCCACGTAGTAGCAACAGATTGTAAGGCTACTGATAGCATAGCTAAAAGAGGGATTAAAACTACTAAAAAAGAGTATCCTGATAATATTCTTGTTAATAATTTGTTTTCTATTAATTTTTGTTTTTTTGGCTTACCAGAAACAGAACCATAATTTCTACTTTTCGTAAATAAGTGTTGAAGCCAGAAAAAGAATGCTGCAACAATGACCATGACTACTGTTAAAATGGCCGCACCACCCCAGTTAAAGAAGCCGGCTATTTCACGATAAGCCTCCACTACCAACAGGTTTAATTCTTTCGGAGCTAGTACAATCGGGGTTCCAAAATCCGAAAAACTCACCGTAAAAATTAATAATGCACTCGATATAATACCCGGAAGCGCTAATGGGAAAGTGACAAAGACAAATGTGAACCAATTCTTCGCCCCTAAGTTTTGCGAGGCCTCTTCTAAACTAATGTCGCTTATTTTAAATGCAGCCACTAATGGCCATAATGCGTAAGGGAAAAAGAAAAACACTTGTACCATGACTACGCCTGTCATGGAATAGGGATCAATTAGCATCCCTTCCCCACCTAATAGGTTATATATTTCAGTTATCCAGCCTGCTCGGCCAAACATTATAATAAAAGCATAAGCAGAGATAAAAGTAGGTACTATAAGCGGTATTGTACATAATGCCGAAATTGTCTTTTTAAAGGGCATTTTAGTTCGTGCGATCCCATAAGCCATAGGAATGCAAAGTGTAATGACAATAACAGTTACTAAAAAACCTAAATATAAACTATTTTTCAAGGCATCTAAATACCCAGAGTTTGTAAAAATCTTTTTATAGTTCTCTAACGAAGATCCTTTTAACTTTTCGATAGTTGAACTAAAAATTGTAGGATCTGTTATAGAACCCAAAATATTAATTGGCTGTCCAGTGAAGCTTACAAGAAACACTGAAAATAACGGTAGTAGCATGAAAAGGCCAAAAAATACGTATATAAATATTTTTACTACTGACAAGCCACTGAAGTTTTTTAATGATTTCTTCATATCAATAGCACCCTTTCAAACTCTACTGTTAGCTTCACTTCTCTTCCTTCTCCGAATATATTAGCTCCTGTAGAGTAAGTTGTATCCACGATTAATTGATATTCTCCAACCTTAACATCATAGCGAACTATCGACCCTAAATAAGTTGACATAAGCACCTTTCCAACTACAACATTCGTTGTTGAAGAATCTACTACACTATCAACAGGCTCTACCATTACGTGTTCCGGACGTATAATAATATCTACTTCATCCTTAGTAGACTTATTAGAGGATTTCAATTGAAAACCATCTCCACTAACAATAAGCAAGCCATTTTCTTCTCCTATAACTTTCCCCTTTAATATATTGGAAGTACCAACAAAGTCAGCTATAAAAGGTGTAGACGGATTACTATATAAATCTGTTGGTGTTCCAATTTGCACGATTTCCCCTTTGTCCATCACTGCAATTCGATCGGCCATACTCATCGCCTCTTCTTGGTCGTGTGTAACAAAAATAGTTGTGATTCCTAAATCCTGTTGAATGGATCTAATCGTATTCCTCATCGAGTGGCGTAGCTTTTGATCAAGATTTGAAAGTGGCTCATCCATCAACAACACGGCTGGCTCCATCACCAACGCCCTAGCCAGGGCAACCCTTTGCTGTTGCCCTCCGGAAAGCTCGCTAGTTAGACGATTCGCATATTTATCTAATTCAACGTATTGTAGAATTTTCATCACTTTCTCATGTATTGCTTTTGGTGTCTTTCCTAATCTTTTATTCAATAACCGTGCGTAAATCCCGAACTGTTTAACAGGATTACTAGAGTTTAGCTCTTTAATATTTAAACTGTAGGCAACATTGTCAAATACATTCATATGAGGAAATAATGCATAGCTTTGAAAAACCATGCCACAATTACGCTTATTTGCAGGAATGTTCTCTACTTCATTGTCCCCTATGTAAATTTTTCCTGAAGTAGGGCTTTCAAAACCGGCAATACATCTCATAGTGGTCGTTTTACCACATCCCGAAGGACCAAGAAGAGCGAAAAACTCGCCCTCCTTGATTTCAAGGTTAATATCATGAAGTGCAGTAACGTCCCCAAATTTTTTCGTGATGTTACTAATTTTTACTGATCCCATTTATATTCACCCTTATTTATTGAAATTTATCTTTCCATTCGTTTCTCACTCTGTCGTAGTTTTCGTTAACCCAATCTATATCTAAATCTACCGCTACCTCTTTAACTTTTTCTAAGTTCAATGGTGTTTTAGATTCTACGTTTGGATTAATTGGTATATGATACCAGTCTGCCATAATTTGCTGAGCATCCTCTGATAATAAGAAGTCAATAAATTTCTTACCACCTTCAGCATTTGGACCTCCTTCTATTAAGGAAGCTGGGTTTACAAGAACTGGTGTCTGATCAGGAACAATGAAGTCTACACTTTCTCCCTTACTTTTTTGTTCATATGCCATAAAGTCAAAGCCAATACCAATATGAGCTTCTCCCATCGCTACTCCCTTAGTTGGAGCGGAACCAGAGTCTGGCATGGAGTTAGATTGCTTAACTAATTGCTCAAAGTACTTCCACGCCTCATCCTCACCCTTTCTCATCATTTGATCCATAACCATTAATGTTGCAGTCCCAGAAGCTGCTGGATTAGGAAATTGAATTTTTCCTTCCCACTTAGGATCTAACAGATCTTCCCACGTTTTTGGCGCTTCTTCCTCAGTTACTAACTCCGTATTATATGAAAATCCTAGAACGAAAATTTCGATTCCAACATACTTTCCATCTTCATGCTTCATCTTAATACCATCTTCAACTATGTCCCAGTCTGCTGCAAAATCTGGAATATACTCTGCCAAAATACCACGCTCTACAGCTGCTTCAAAAGGTAGTATTCCTCCTCCGCCATACCATACATCAGCTTTTGGATTATCTTTTTCTGCTAGCATTTGATTCACAAGAACGTTTGTGCCAGCGTATTGAACATCAACTTTATCACCGTGCACTTCTTCATATTTAGCTGCTAATTCTTTAGTAAAATCAGGTGTTTCAGGAGAATAAAGAGTTATTCGTCCCCCTCCACTTCCTCCTTCACTTGATTCGTCCCCTGCACAACCGGTTAAAATACTCCCTGCAAGCAACATACTTGCAACTAGCCCTGTCATTTTCTTCACCTTGAATCCCCCTTTATTTGTGTTAATGGCAAAAAATAAAGATGAACGCCAAATGTAAGCCTTTTCAAAAAGGCTTACATTTAGGCTTTCATCTCATCGTCTCTGCCTAGTTATTTAACTAATTTAAATTATACAATAAATTCTGACTATTACAACTATAAAATTAAATATATTAATTTAGTGCAATACTATTTAATTATTCCGCGTAAGTTCCATAGATTCTTTATTACCATTTAAAATTAATTCTTTTATCCCTCTTATTTTTAACCGTTCGCTACTTCTATACTGTTTTCACGTAAAAAACAAAAAATTTATAGAAATTAAATAATTTCGCAATAATCCTCTGCTATACTCCTTTTGAACTTAAAATATTTTCTTAGGAGTGAATGTATGATACAAAAAATTGGTCTAAAAAATGCAGTTAGCAAGATATTCCTTTCTCTATTGCTAATTGTTTCTATGGTTTTTCCTTTTCTCTCAGTATCTAAAGTCGATGCTGCTGAACCTATATCTGTAGCGGAAGCCATTTCTAACAACAGTGGCAATGCAACCGTTCAAGGATATATAGTAGGGACGGCATCGTCTGGAACTTCTTACGACCAAGAAGCACCTTTTACCCTTGCAACCAATATTGGTTTAGCTGATTCTCCCGATGAGACTAATCCGGCTAATATTCTCCCTGTACAGCTTCCGACTGGAAATGTACGTGCTGGGCTAAACTTAGTAGACAACCCTAGCTTGTTCAAAAGTGAGGTTGCAGTTACAGGAACATTGTCTGCTTATTTCTCAGTCCCTGGCATGAGAAGTGCGAGTGCGTATACGATTATCTCTGAAGGAGAGAATCCACCCCCGACTGACATCGAGATTGTAGAAAGTATTGCCGAAGCAAGAGCGATCACTGACCCTAACAAAGTTATTCGAGTAATTGGTACAGCGACAACTGGTCTTGGTTATTGGGGTGGTAAAGCTTTCTATATTCAAGATGAAACAGGCGGACTATATGTATACACTAGCTCTGCTGATGTAAATCCAGGGGATATCGTTGAACTAGAAGGAAAGATTAGTCCATATAGTGGAGAGCTGCAAATTCAGCCAACTACTATAAAGAAGCTCTCTTCAGGCAACCCTTTACCTTCATTTCAAGAAATAACACCTGCTGGAGTCAATGAACAGACGCAAGGTGAAAGAGTACTTTTAAATCATGTAACTATTTCTAATCTAGTAGCAGTTAATGATTTTGGAACCTTTGAATTTACTGCCACACACGAAAACGGTGAGTCGGTCATTATTCGTAATGATAATCGGAATGGTCTTGATTATGAAACCTTTACTAAGCAATACAAAAATGGTGATTTAATAAATATATCTGGTATTGGATCCGTTTTTAACACCACTTACCAAGTTAAAACACTAGGCTTAGAAAGTTTTGACCAAGTGAACAAGCCCGCTGTGTATCCAAATATTTATCCTGGAACTGTTTCTGAAGGTACGGACATTACACTAACCACTCCTTGGGATCATGCAAGTATTTATTACACACTAGATGGCTCCACCCCAACGGTATCAAGTACAAAATATACCGAACCAATTACATTAACAAAAGATACAACAATTAAAGCAATAGCAATTGGAGACACCACCTCTGAAATCTTTACATTTACGTATAACGTTTTAAAAACAGAGAACCTTTCTATTCGTGATATTCAAGGACAAGGACATTTCTCTGATTATGAAGGTGCTACTGTACAAAACATTACAGGAGTAGTAACTCATTTGTATAACTCAGCTAATTTTGTTATCCAGGACATCAACCCAGATGATAACCACCATACATCTGAAGCAATTATTGTTAATAAAAGCTCTAATGGCGTAAAGGTTGGCGATTTAGTGACAGTTGCCGGGACAGTAGAAGAATGGTATTACGATGGCTATTCTGACATGAAAGCAAACGACCTTCCCGTTACTAGAATTCGTGCCACTGAAACAACTAAATCAGGAACTGCAGAGCTACCCGAACCATTAGTAATCGGAGAGGATATTCATCCACCGACAGAGATCATCGATAACGACGGACTGACTTCTTTCGACCCTCTAGAAGATGGAATTGATTTCTGGGAATCCGTAGAGTTAATGAGACTAGCTGTACCAGACGCGAAAGTCGTTGGGCCTCAAGACTATGGTGAGATTGTGGTGGTGACTGGAAATTCGGTTAATACTACCTTTAACGCTCTTGGCGGGATTAATATTTCAGCAGATGATTATAACCCTGAAAGAATTTCTGTTTTAATCGGTAACGATAACTATGATGCAAAATCAGGGGATTATTTTACTGAGGATATCATTGGAGTCATGGGCTTTGGGTTTGGTAACTATAAGCTATGGACAGAGGAGGAATCACTACCTGCCATCCATCGCGTGGAGAAGCCTGTAACAGTGACAGACATTGACCCTACTGAGGACAAGCTTACGGTTGCTTCTTATAATATCGAGAACTTCTCCGCTAATAGGGAGAGCACGCCTGATGAAAAAGTTGTAAAAATTGCTCGATCATTTGTTGAAAATATGAAGTCTCCGGATATTATTACATTAGTAGAAGTTCAAGATAACGACGGTCCTATTGACTCAGGGAATCCCGATGCGTCTGCTAGCTATGAGCGGTTAATTGCTGCTATTGTCGAGGAAGGCGGACCTGCATACGAATGGACGGATATTGCACCTGAATATAATCGTGATGGTGGACAGCCAGGAGGGAATATTCGAGTTGGTTACCTATACAACCCAGAAAGGGTGATACTTTCCGAGGGGACGAAAGGAAATTCAACTGATTCGGTTGCTTGGGATGAGGAAGGAAATCTCACTTTAAATCCTGGACGTATTTTAGACTTACCTTTGGAAAATACGCGTAAGCCACTTGCTGCACAATTTGAATTTCAAGATGAAAAAGTAGTTGTCATCGGTGCTCACTTAAATTCTAAGGGTGGAGACCAACCTTTATTCGGGAAAAACCAGCCACCTTTGTTAGGATCAGAGGCTGAGCGAATTGAGATCGCAACTATGATCAACAATTTCGTAAAAGCAGGACAAGCAAAAGATCCCAACTTGAAAGTAATTGTAGCCGGCGACATGAATGACTTTGAGTTCACCCCTGCATTAGCTGCTTTAAAGGGTGGAATATTAACTAATATGGTAGAAAAAGTTCCTGCCGGTGAACGATTCTCCTATTATTACCAAGGAAACAACCAAGTATTAGATCACATTTTAGTAACAAATAATTTAGCAGAAAAAACGGCAGTAGATATGATTCATATTAACGCTAACTACATGGATATTCATGGACGTGCTTCTGATCATGACCCTGTTCTAGTTCAATTAGATTTGAAAGAAGAACAAACGGTTGTACCTGATATTCTAAATATTAAAGTAGATGAAAAGCATGTCAAATTAAACGCTAATGAATCAGTAACAGTTAAACTTACCGCTATGTTAAAGAATAAAGGCAAGAAAAATTCTACCTTTGATGTAACCGCAGATGCAGTATATAGCAATTATGATACAAATATCATTTCTGTAAATGATGGAGTAATTACTGCTAAATCTGCCGGAAGCACTACCATTAAAGCTGCGTATAGCAACAAATCCATTACTATTAAAGTCACTGTACAAGCAGCAAAAGGTGGAAAGAAAATAATTACAACAGTAAGAAATTAAATAACATTCATTCATTAAAGAATCCTATCCCACTAAAAAGGAATAGGATTCTTTTATATGTTTATTCATTCTCTACAAATTTCCCGTGGCTTGGTTTGGCAATTCGCTTAAAATCACTAACCAATAAATGTAGATTACTCTTAAGAATATCTCCACTCATTGGAAGCCCGTGACCAGTTACCGCTATGTCTGGCTTCAAGGAATCCAGAAGCTTCACCGAGTATTCTGCATCCTCCCAATTCGTCGTTAAATAACGAGGTGGCCCGCTTATTTCTTGTTCTTGCGTCAAGACCTTGTATAAGTATTCTTGTTTGACCGTCACAAATGCATCTCCAGCGATTAATATTCCGTCATCTTTTCTAAAGAGAGAAATATGCCCTGGGGAATGCCCTGGAGTATGATACCACTTAAAACCAGGTAAAAATGGAACGGAACCATCCTCTGGAAGTGCATGAACATGGTCTCCTAAATCTATTGCCTGAACTGGAAATAAACCAGACATTTTAGAAACCATCCCACCTTCAACTGAAGTGTCTGGATCTGGATAATCCTGCACTCCCGTTAAATAAGGAAGCTCCAATGGATGAGCGTACACTGGGATATTCCATTTTTCAACTAGCTCTTTAATCGCTCCCACATGATCAAAATGACCATGTGTTAAGATTATAGCCTTCGGTTTTTTATTTTCACCAAAACGTTCTTCAACTATTTCTATAATTTTGTCAGCAGAGCGAGGCATTCCGGCATCTACTAAAACGAAATCGTCTGAACCCGGCTTCCCTATTAAACAGATATTAACAATTTGAATGGTATAACAATACACATCGGGCAGAACCTCTAATCCTACCCCGCTACCGATTGATGTCGTGGGAATGTATTTATAATCGTCTCCGTATGATATTGAATTATCCATCATATTATCTCCCCTTCCATATTATCTTAGTTTCTCTTCCCTCCCCAAATTTATACTTTATTATCGTTTACACTTTTATCTAGCAAGTTAAACCTTATATCTCCCATTTTACGCAAATAACATAAACTTCCTTCTATAGTCTCGGTAGATAGAAAATAGTTATGTGAAAGTCTAAATCAGAGAGTAAAATTTGATTTCCAGCTACTAATAGTAAGAAATCAAAAAAACAAAGGATGACTTTTTTAGTCCATTCCTTTGTTTTTGATAATTAATGTTTAACTAACCTTAAAAAATCCTGCTCTCCAACTATTTCTAAAGGAACTCCCTTTTGGATTAAGTCTTCAGCTTTTTGCATTTTCGAGCTTTTAACACCCTCAACATATTTCATGAGCGCTTGATCACCAACTACTAAAAAGTTTGTATCTATGTCTACAGCACCTTTACAAATAGCTCCACGGTCAGCAGCATATTTGGCAGCATTAGATCTAGTCATTGAGTCCATTTTTCCCGTAAAAACAATATTTGCTCCATAAAGTGGGTGACGAGGATTTTTCTCTATATTGTTTGGCGTTACGAAAGGAAGAACAATGTCTTCCTTGCTCTTTTTAACTTTTGGAGGAGCTTTAGTATCTAGAGAACTATTAACTTTAAACTTATGTAAAAGAGACATTTCTTTTACAGAGCTAGTTCTTGTTTTTTTCATTGCTTCTATAGTAATTAAAGCTGCAGCTCTCGCATCCTCTAACGCATCATGATGTTTAAATTGGATACTTAAATAATTTGCTACTGTCGAAAGCTTATGGTTATATAGATTCGGCCAAACTTTTTTAGCGATTCTATAAGAACAAGCATAATCGAAGTGAGGTTGCTCCTCATAGCATCTTTTCACTGACTCTTTTAATACACCAATATCAAAACTTGCATTATGGGCAATTATAGTTTGCCCATCTATATATTGTTTTAGCTGTGGCCAATACTCTTGAAAGGTCGGTGCATCCTGGACCATATAGTCTGTAATTCCATGTATTTTTGTATTGTAATAATTAAACTCACTTAGTGGATTAATTAGTGTTTGCACTTCTTCAATTATCTCACCATTTCTTACTACTACAATCCCAACTGAACAAGCACTAGTCCGTAAACTATTGGCAGTTTCAAAATCTATAGCTACAAAATCCATGTATACCACCTCTAATTTTTCGTATGCTATCATTATCTCATATTAATAACTTTAGAAATAGAAAAACCCTCTGAAAAGAGGGGCTTCTATCTCTAGTACAATCTATTAATCGGTGAATGTTCGTCTAGTTTTTTTTGACGTTCTAGTTTTTCTTCCTGCTGTTGCTGATTAATCCTTCTTTCTTCTTCATCCAATTCTGCTTCTTCGTCTCCAAAAGCAGCAGGGCCTAAGTTAGGATCTGATCCTGGAGAATGCGATCCGTATGTTTTTTCTTCAACCGTTATACTCTCATCAATGGTAGGTCTTTTGTTCTGCACAAGCTTATCTTCTTGCATAGTATGTCCCATATGCTTTTCATCTCTTACAAGTATATCGTCTGTTGCAAAGGTTTCTCCTCTAGCAAACTTATCTTGAGGTTCATCTAGTCGACCATCAGTTTCATTGACCATTTTATTCGTAGAAGGAGTAAATCCATTTTCCTTAGCATAATCGGAAATTGGTTCTTCACTTTCAGTAAATCGGTTTTGCACTACATCTGTTCCAACTGTATCTGTATAGTCAGTGGTTGCAGCAGCTTCAGCATTGGCGCTTGTTCCTAGGAATTCCCCTTCAGGCACTGCGTCTGTATATAATACAATACTTCCTGAAGCTACCTCCTTTGCATATTGTTCTGCTTCTTCTTCTGTTAAATCTAATTTTTTTAATCCTTCTACAATTGCTGACTCTCCCGTAAACCACGATTTAAATTTGTCGATAAAAGTGCCAGCTTCATGAGTAGAGACATTTGAATAACGATTTAATGCATTCAAGTGAGTACTCTCTGATGAAATTACATGAATATCACTCTCTTCATAACCTTGTTTTTGTAGATGTTCTAATTTTTCATACATATCTTCCTCTGTCCGTGCAATTTCTATTTTTCTGTTTGAGTTCAAGTTCATTTCTTTTCCTCCTTATTTATTATTTTATTTATTAATTGTGTTATTCATTGATTACCCAACTTATACAATCTCTAACCTTATTAACTAATTTTTTACACTAATTTAATATATTTGATTCGAATGTTACTTTTATTACGTAATCGATGTTTTATCCAAATGAAAAGGTATCGGAAGATTTACCTCCCGATACCTTTCAATAGCATACACATATTATTTTTTATCTTTGTATTCAATTTCTTGCCCATCTTCATAAAGAACTTCTAGGTCAAATTCCGTATAGTCGGTAATCCCAAATGCAGTTAATACCTTTTCCATTACTTCCTCTTTGTCCATGTCTTTCGTTAAAGCTAAATCCGTGAAGATTGGCTTCAAGAATTCATAAGCTTCATCTCCGTGAAGTTTTTGAGAGTCTAAGGAATTAACATATTCTGCTTCCACTCCATTTTTTTCAACTTCAAAGGAAGCTTCCACTGCGTCTCGCTGTTCTGCAGTATCAATGTCCAAATCGAAAGATGTAAAACCAAATTCACTTTCTACAGCTTCAGTTGTAGGTGGATCGCTTACTTCTTCCTTATCTCCACACGCACCTAAAACAAGTGCGGAAGACAATAATATACCACTGACTAATTTTCCTTTGTTATTAATCATAACAGTCACTCCTCACTAATATTGCTATTACTTATCAATAGCATTGTCAAGATAATGAATTTTTAAACGTTAGAAAATTTTAACCTGGATAACGTTTATCGGTAGCGGAAGTATTTTTAGTCTTACTGTGGTTACTTTCATCTTTAACTTTTTGATTTAATTCCTCCATAGGAATTGGATCTACATTTTTCATTCCTTCATCTCTATCAAAAATACTTTCTTTTTCAGTGTCTAGAAGATCTGGATTGTCTAAGATACGTCCAGGAATATCTTGTTTTTCTGAATTTTTATGATCAACGTTATGTTCCTTCAAATTCTTTTTATCCATTTTCATCCACTCCTTCTTTTATTCTTATATTTTGTATATCCTTTTTAATAATCACTAAACATTTTCGACAAGTTCCTACATCCACCCTAATCTATTAGAACTACTAATATGTGTTTAGAACCATTTTTACAAAATACTCTCTTTTTTTATTTTTTTCATCATAACTAGAAAGAAATACGTGAATTTTCTACTTTATTAGATCATCCAGGATACTTCTACCTAAAAACAATTAAAAATACCTATTACGAAAAACGATAAATATATGACTATAAAATTAGTGAAAATAGAAAAGATTATGCCATATTAATTATTTTGGTTACCGGACCTTACTTTTAAGGTCTATTTTGTACTCTCTCGCTCTATTTTAAATGTTCTGAATATATGGTAAGTTCTAGTAGATATCAAACATATTAAGAGGAGGAAAAAGGGATTGGGAATTAAGAAAAAAACTACTATTCTAGCTGTGGTAACATCACTTATGTTTAGCTCTGCATCATTAGGATTAGCAAGCCCTGTGGCTGCAAAACAGATAGAAAAGTCTATTACTAATACTCAAGTACAAAAAACACCTAGAGTTCCAGAAAGGCTCAGAGTTCCAGAGAATCCTAGTGAAAAGGTTCGAATCATTGTCGAACTAGAAAAGGCTCCAGCGATAGAGACTGCAACAAAAAAAGGAGTTTTGTATAAAAACCTATCGAAGTCTGAAAGAAAATCTGTCGAATCTGCAATTGAAACCGATCAACGTAATATAAAAGACAAAGTAAAAAGAGTTTCAAAAAACATACAATATAAAGAAGAGTTTACCGCAATATTTAATGGATTTTCTGCCGAGGTAGATGCTAGAGACGTAGCAGGTATCGGCTTAATTGATGGAGTTAAAAGAGTCTATGAATCTACAGAGTATGAACGTCCTAAAATAACTCCACAAATGGTTCATTCCAAAGAACTTGTACAAGCTCAATTGGCATGGGAGAAATATTCCTTTAAAGGAGAAGGTATGGTTGTAGGTGTCATTGATACAGGAATAGACCCTAACCACCGTGATATGGTCCTATCGGACGAAAATACTGGAGAGATTACTTCTACTGAAGTAAATGCATTATTAAATGACGGCTCTATAGAACCAGGTCAATTCTTCACTCCAAAGGTTCCATTCGGTTATAACTATATGGATGAAAATACAGAAATTCGCGACATTGGTCCCGATGCTTCCATGCATGGAATGCACGTATCTGGTACGGTTGGAGCGAACGGAGATGAAGAAAATGGTGGTATTAAGGGGGTTGCACCGGAAGTACAGCTTCTTGCGTTGAAGGTATTTGGTAACGACCCATTATTCCCTTCTACGTATGGAGACGTTTATGTTAAGGCGATGGACGATGCGATTAAACTTGGTGCAGATGCATTGAACATGTCCCTCGGATCCACAGCAGGATTTGTGAATAGCGAAAGTCCTGAACAGCAAGCAGTTACTCGTGCACAAAATAACGGGTTGCTTGTAGCAATTTCAGCAGGAAATTCGGACATGTTCGGCTCTGGTACTTGGTATCCTTATGCTTCTAACCAAGATTATGGGTTAACAGGATCCCCTTCTGTCTCGGAAGACTCTTTCGGAGTAGCTTCCTATGAAAATGATTCAATTACCGCTTCAAGCTTCCAATATACTTTTGATGGAGCAGAAGCTGGACGTGCTATGTTCCTGCTAGCAAATGATAAGGAACCAGCTGATTTACCTGAAGACGCTTATGAGGTTGTTGAAGCTGGATTGGGTACACCAGAGGATTTTGCAGGTAAAGATGTAGCAGGTAAATTTGCTCTAGTTTCTCGTGGCAGTATCTCATTTGTCGAAAAGGGCTTAAATGCTCAAGAAGCTGGCGCGGTTGGAGTTATTGTATATAACAATGCAGAGGGAACTATTAATATGGCTTCTGACCCTGCGATTCGCATTCCGTTTATGTCTGCCCTACAGGCTGACGGATTAGCTATCAAAGCTGGAATTGATGCTGGCAAAACAGTAACCGTTTCATTTGATGGTAAATATATTGATACACCAAACCCTTCTAAAGGTAAAATGAGTTCATTTACTTCTTGGGGTCCAACACCTAACTTAGACTTTAAACCGGAGATTACGGCTCCAGGTGGTAATATATTCTCTACATTAAATGACGACAGCTATGGATTAATGAGTGGTACATCAATGGCTGCTCCACACGTTGCTGGGGGTACAGCATTAGTATTAGAACGTGTGAATGAAGAATTTGGTTTAACTGGCGCAGAGCGTGTTCAATTTGCTAAAAATCTTATGATGAATACTGCTAAGCCAATTGAGTTAAAAGCTGGTGAATATGTATCTCCTCGCCGCCAAGGCGCTGGTATTATGCAGCTTGCAAATGCTTTAGAAACAGACGTATTAGTCACTAATACAGCAACAGGCGAAGCTAAAGTCGCATTAAAAGAAATTAGTGGAAACCAATTTAGCTTCTCTTTAAAAGCAAAGAACTATAGCAACGAAGCAAAAACTTATGATGTAGATGTACAATTACAAGTGGACCGCCCAGTTAACGCTGGAGCTAACTACGTAACTATTCCAAACAATTCAGCTTATGGTTCTTATGTTTTAGAGGAATCAGATGCTAACGTGTCAGCTCCATCCACTGTTACGGTTCCAGCAAATGGGGAAACGACTATTCAGGTATCAGTAGATGCTTCTGACTCTGAATGGTTAAAGCAATACTTCTCTAATGGTTACTTCATCGATGGATTCGTACGTTTAGTTGATCCTTCTGAAGAAACATCAGGAAATGTACCATTAACAGTTCCATTCTTTGGTTTTAATGGATCTTGGGATGATGCTTCTATTTTTGATGAATTCCTATGGGAAGATTTAACGTATTGGGGATTCCAAGGGTTAGCTGATGATAAAGGTAACTTTATCAATGGATCAACGTTGAGTGAAGAATTCGATCCTACTAAGTTTGCTTTCTCCCCTAATGGAGATGGAAATTTAGACAAAGTAATTCCTGTATATTCACTAATGCGTAACGTCAAGGATCTTCAAATTAATGTGTTAGATGCAAACGGGAAAAAATTGCGTACCATTCGCACTGAAAAGTATTTACGAAAACACTATATCTCAACTAACGCATATACATTCTCGAGTGCTAATGCATGGGACGGTATGATTAACGGTAAACCTGCTGCTGATGGTCAATATAAAATTCAGTTACGAGGAGTTATCGATTATGCAGGTGCTGAGTGGCAAACTATTGAGTACCCTATTATCTTAGATACAAAAGCTCCTACAGCTGAAATTGCATTTGACTTAGAAACAAAAACACTTACTGTAGCTAATGCAAGCGATCAGGGTGTTGGAATTGACCGCATTGAAGTGTACTTGAATGATGAAGAAATTACAGAAGCAGCAACACTTGAAAGCTATGTAATAGAACAGGCTAAAGCTGGAGATAAGGTAACCGTTAAAGTATGGGATATCGCTGGTAACTCAACAGCGGAGGAAATTACTGTAGAGGAAGCACCTGAAACGGAACCAGCTCCAGAAAAAGATACAAAAGAACCTGTAATCTACATTCAATCACCTGAATTTTTCGGTTACTATCAAACAGGTGAAGTGGTAGTTCAAGGTACAGTAGAAGATGATTCTAAGATTAAATCATTAAAGATCAATGGAGTACCAGCTAGTTCATTTGACGGTAAAGCATTCTCTCATACATTATCCTTTAAAGACGGGGTACAAAGTGTGAATGTAGAAGCTATAGACGAATTTGATAATAAAATGGCTATTACTCGCAAAATTATTGTAGATAGTAAAAAACCGACTGTAGAAGCAGTTAAAAAGTCTCTTCCAAAAGGGAAACTAGATGCAGATGCAGAAAATCCTGTCATCCAAGTTAAGGTTGGAGATAACTTTGATGAAGTTCGCCTATATCTAAATGATAGCGAAGTCTTCTATCGACCAGTTTCGTCTCCATATGCAATGAATGGCTATAGTGAAACGATTGACGTAGAGCTACCTTTAGAGCCAGGAAAAAATGAATTTGTTTTAAAAGTAGTAGATTTAGTAGGCCATGAAACTACCCAAACTATAACAGTAGAAAAGAAAGAGAATGGGAAGGGTAATAGCAATGGTAATGGGAATGGCAACGGGAACGGTAATGGAAATGGTAAGAAGTAGTTCTACCTACTAGTCCTTAAGAATTTCACAAGCCTTCCCGAATAAAAAGAGAGCTCCGAAAATTTACAGATCGTAAATTTTCGGAGCTTTCTTGTTTTCATCTTCAAAAAACAGAGATAAAGCTAGAAATGATGATTTCCACTGCCGAGTGTAGACTTTCCGCGGGCTCGACTTCAGCCACTTCCTCTGCTGCGCTCTTTAAAGGGTTGGAAATCGAAAGGCTTTCCAACCCTTTTACTACAGTCTGAGGCAATGTAGATTTTAGATAGCCTTTACTTCCTTATATTTATACTATTTTTTCTTCGTAGTACGCTAATAACTCATTATAGTATTTGTTTAAAGAAGATGTTGAAACTTCAAACGTCTCGGCAATTTCTTTAACCGTTAAGTCTAATGGCTCAAAGAAACCTTTATCTTGCCCAAATCTAATGGCCCCTGCAGCTATTGCCACTTCTTTCCTTGCATTAGGCTGTTGCTCGAATAAATAATCTTCTACTGCTTCTATTAATTTTGTATAGTCACGCTGGTTTTTTTCTAGAAAATCCATCGCTCGCTGAAGTACTCCTGCTTCAAAGAAAGTATACTCTCCACCCTGATAGCCATTTTTTCCAAGGGCAGCCCATAGCTTCAAGCCATTTTCCTTAAGAAACTCTTTGTCTGTTGAATCCTTGAGTGATTTAAACTCTTTCGTAAACTCCTCAAATACTACCTTATGATCCGTAGGGAAAAACACAAGACTTGAAACGGCCAAATAATGGTTGTCTCCTTGGCCATCTGGCAATATAAAGCAATATATATGCATACCGGTCGGAACCGGCTTATCATTTTCTCTTCTCAGTAAGATTAATTCGTTGGTCAATATATGTTTGACAGTTAAATATTGAGCCTCCACTACCG
Source organism: Psychrobacillus sp. (assembly GCA_040274765.1). Lineage (GTDB taxonomy): Bacteria > Bacillota > Bacilli > Bacillales_A > Planococcaceae > Psychrobacillus. The sequence continues at coordinate 13,599 of JBEMAY010000008.1, read as the reverse complement.
TTATCTCTCCAACAAAAGCACGCGGCTCATTCCAGCTATCTAACACCTTTAACGTCGAAGGACGAGCTATTTTCTTTCGTTGTTTTTCTACATACCCTGTCCAAATATCTAGACGTTGGTGAAAGAAGAATTCATCCATTGCTATAGCTTCGATCATTTCCTGCTCCATAAAACTCTTTAAGGGTTTAATCCATTCAGCAGCAAAATCTCCAAATGCAGCATAATCCTTTCTTTCTGGATACTCGTCATAGAAGGTCTGAAGGACACGTTCTAATTCTTCCGTTTTAACTTCCTCTATAGAAATAGTCTGTTTAGACTCACAGCATTTTTTATACTTTTTCCCACTACCACATGGACAAGGATCATTTCGTCCTATCATTTAAAACACTTCCTTCTTATTATGCTAAGTGCTTATTTTAACACGAATTTCATCTTAAATTAAGTTCTCCTCATAATAAGCAATGAAATAGTCAAATGGAACGTGCAAACTCAGCTTAATACATTATTTGCTTAGGTAACAAGATAACAAATAAGGTCCCTTCATTCACATGACTTGTCACTTCTATTTTGCCTTTATGCAATTCAACAATTTCTTTTACAATAGCTAGGCCTAGTCCAGAGCCTTCCTTTGTCCTAGAAGAATCTATACGATAGAATCGTTCAAAAATTTGATCAATCTCCTCTTCCTTCATACCAATTCCACTGTCCTGGAATGAAATCCTTACAAAGTCATTACCGTCTATCACTTTAATGGAAATTTCACCTTCCGCTACATTATATTTAATCGCATTCGTTAGCACGTTATCCCATACATTTTCCAATAAATCTACATCTCCATAATACATAACCGGTTCCATCTCATAGGAAAGGTCCATATTCTGCTCTTCTATTCGCCATCTATATTTATAAATGACCTCCTTAAGCTGTTCATCTAATCTAAAATCAGATTTTCTTACTGGTCGTGCAGATTGGTCAAGAGAAGTTAACAGCAAAAGTTGCTTGGTCAGATTGGACAATCTTTTTGCCTCCTGATCGATCACCTGAATATAATCTTCTCTTTCTTCCTTACTAAGATCGGTTGATTTTAAAAGGTCTGCATATCCTTGTATATTTAAAAGAGGTGATTGGAAATCATGGGACACATTACTTATAAACGCTTTTCTTGATTCATCGTTAAGTTCAAGCTGTTTAACCATATTAGAAAAATTTCTAGCTAGCTGTCCAAGCTCATCATTACGTGTAATATCTAATTCCACTCGATAGTTCTCGACCATTACATGCTTAGTTGCATCATTCAATTGCTTAATTGGTTTAACAAGCTGCTTCGCCAGTAATAGCATAGAAGTAAGAATTATTACGGCAAGTGCGATTAGGAAGCCTAGCAACAATAAATGCATATCAGAGAACAATAGCTGGTTATTTGGACGTATGAATAAGCCGTAAACTATTCCTTCATGCTCAAAGGGTATACCAACTGTATTTCTAACACTATTTGCATAATGATTAAAGATAAAAAACTTACCCTGATAATCGCGCATTCCATGATAAATATTTCCATTTAATACTTCTAAACGAATATCTTCCGGTAACTCTATATCTTGGAATGGTTCACCATAAGAGTATTCTTCTTCATTTTCATTAATGACATATGCCTGATAACCCAATTTAGTAATGGAGTCTAGATAATTATCAAAGCCCCCTCCATGCATTTTTTCTAAGACGGAAGTAATTTCCATAGCTACTCCAACGTTTTTCTCATCATTCTTTTCTTTAATTTGTATATTATAAATGATACTTACAATTAGAAAACCAGCTAGAATACTAATAGTAATAATAAACAAAGTAGCTAATGTATATTGTCTGTACAAGGATTTCATGGGTCTATCACATCCAGCTTATAACCTAGCCCACGCACTGTCTGAATTTCTATCCGAGCCTTCGCTTTCTCTAATCGTTGTCTTAAACGCTTTATATGTGTATTTAATGTTTGGTCGTCCCCTTCATAATCGTAGCCCCACACTTTTTCCATTAAACTAGTTCTTGTGAATACTTGTTCTGGCTTAGAGGATAATACACTTAAAAGCTCGAACTCCTTTAACGGTAGTAATAGCGTTTGTTTACCTACAGTTACCTCATGGGTAGAGCGATTAATGGTTACGTTACCAATCACCATAATTGGCTTAAAGGTCTTGTCTAGTCTACGTAATATCACTGCAATTCTATAAAGTAATTCCTTTGGCTCAAAAGGTTTTACTAAATAGTCATCTGAGCCTGCTAAAAAGCCTTGCTCCTTGTCTTCTAAAGCTCCTTTAGCAGTCAATAAAATTACTGGGATATCATATTCTTCACTTAAAATTCTCGTTAAAGCAAAGCCATCCATCCCCGGCATCATTACATCTACCACAGCTAAGTCTGCCCAATCATCCTTTAATAAAGTGAGGGCCTCTTCTCCATTTTTAGCTGTCATTACTTCATAACCCGCACGCTTTAAATGAATCATAACTAATGTCTGTATATTTACATCATCATCTACTACCAGGATATTCATGGATCTACGCCACCTTCTTTAATGCCTGTTTTAAAAGAGGGTGTTTTGTAAGTTACCTTACGAAACACCCTCTAATTGTTTTAAGTTATTATATCAGCTTAGGACTTGCCTGTCGGGGCAGGGATAGCCTCGGGGTCAAATGGTGAAATACTGCTCCTGCGCAAGCTCGTCGCAAACAAAAGCGTTTGTAGTGGCTGTGGAACTGCCTCCTCGCTTTTTCCCATTTGCCTGTCGGGGCAGAAATAGGCGGTTCCGCTTTTCTTGGTGTCTAGCTCCACTGCCTTGCCCCTCAGGGTCAAATGGATAAAAGCTCCGGTGGCTGTGGAGCTGCCTCCTCGCTTTTTCCCATTTGCCTGTCGGGGCAGTGACAGGCGCTTTCGCTTTTCTTGGTGTCTAGCTTCGGCGCCTTGCCACTCGGGGTCAAATGGATAAAAGCTCCGGTGGCTGTGGAACTGCCTCCTCGCTTTTTCCCATTTGCCTGTCGGGGCAGACATAGGCGCCTACGCTTTTCTTGATGTCCAGCTCCAGCGCCTTGCCCCTCGGGGTCAAATGGTGAAAAGCTGTGGTGGCTGAGGAGCTGCCTCCTCGCTTTTCTCCATTTGCCTGTCGGGGCAGTGACAGGCGCTTACGCTTTTCTTTATTACTTCTTATCTTTTTCGAATAGGAGTATTAGAGCTGGTAGAAGCATTCCGCGAACTAGGAATGTGTCTATAATGATTCCTATTGATACGATGAATCCAAAGACGAATAGATCTGCTATAGGCATAGTTGTCAGTGCTGCAAATGTTGCTGCAAGGATAATTCCAGCGGAAGAAATTACGCCTCCTGTATTGCGTATAGCAATTTCTAGAGCGTCTTTTACTTTGTGATTTTTACGTTCTTCTATGAACCTAGAGACTAAAATTATGTTGTAATCAATCCCAAGTGCAACTAAGAAGATGAAGGCATAAACTGGAACTCGTGTGCTTACTGCCTCATAACCAAATAACACATCTACAAGGAATATCCCTAATCCTAGTGCTGACAGATAGGAAAGAAGAATAGTTGCCATCATGTATAGAGGCATTTTCCATGATCTAGTCAAAACAAATAATAGGATTACTATTAATAATGTTTCCAATAATACTATCTTATAGATATCGCTGGTGTTAGTTTCCCGCTCGTCTACAAGCTTAGCAGTAGTACCAGCAAAATAAATATCTCCATCAATTTGTGCAGCCTTGAGTAAATCCTCACCACTAGTACGCATATCACTCATTTGATCCATTGCTTCAGTCGAATAAGGGTTGATATCAAATGCTAGACTATATTTTACTAAGGATTGTTCTTCATTGGCGTTAGTTAAACGCACAGAAGCTACATGCTCTTGCTCCTCAAGTAAGACTCTTAAGTCTTCTACTTGATCATCTGACAGGTTTGAATTACTTTCTACTAAAATAGACGTAGGAGCAAGCTCACCTTTGTCAAAATTAGATTCAACTATTTCATACCCCTCACGAGAAGGTAGGTCTTCTGGGAATGACTTAACAGTATCAAATTCAAATTTCAGATTAAACATATTTAAAGCAGTGATAACCATCAAGACAAAGACAAGACCACCTGTTAAAAATGGTTTGTTTACAACAAATTTAGCGACTGGCCCCCAAATGCCATGCTTTACTTCTTTTTGTTCTCCATACTTTGGTACTTTTGGCCAAAATGCTTTGCGTCCGAACAAAGTAAATAAGGCAGGCACTAATGTAACGGAAGCAATCATAATTATAAATACAGCTGTTCCAAAAATTGGCGCGAAATTTTGATAGTCACGGAAGTCTGCAAAGAATAGAACAAGCATAGCAGCTAGGACTGTTCCTCCAGCAAAGAATACTGGCTCACCAGTAGCACGCATTGCATATTTCATTGCTTCATATTTACTTTCATAATGATTCAATTCTTCACGATAGCGTGAGAATACGAATAACGAATAATCAATTACAGCTGCAAACAATAAAATACTCATAATCGAAGTAGTAGAGTTATTAATTTCTAACCCGCCTGCTCCCAAAAGGGCAATCGTTTGGTTTGCTACCTGATAAACGATGACAGTTGCTAACAATGGGATAAATGCAAGCAATGGTGATCTATAAATAACTATTAATAATATTAAAATAATAACTATAGTAGCAAGTAACAATTGGATATCTGCCTGTTCAAATAGCTTGACAGTATCTCCTGCAATACCCGCAGGACCAGTAATATAGAACTGTGTATCCCCAGTGCTTTTAGCTATGTCGTTTCCAATCTTTGAAGCCTCATCATTAATCTCGGCATATTGATCATTTCCTAATCCAGCCTCAAGATTCATAGGTACAATCATAGTTGAACCGTTCTCAGAGATAAAAGATGCTAGTGCTTGTTCTGGTAGTGAAGCAATATCAACGATGGTGTCAATCCCATCAATATTTGCTTGTTGAATACCTTCAAGAATATTTTTTACACTTTCAACATTTACTTCTCCATCCTCGTTATGAAAAACTAGGATTCCAGGGGTCCCTTGATCATTAGGAAAGTATTCATCTAACTTTTCACTGGCAATTATAGAAGCTGCATCGTCAGGTAGAGATTGAAAATTAGTTACCTTATATTCATTAAGTTGTGGCCCAGCACTTAGTCCGATCATGAGGACTAACCAGGCAATAATGGTAATCCACATGCCTCGTTTAGTTGAGACCCAGTCAGTAATTGGGTGTAATAGTTTTTTCATATGAGCGTTTTTCCTCCTTCAAAATTTCTATCAAATAGTTAGTTTACAGAAGGTATATGAACTCTCTATGAACTTTCCTTTTACTTTTATATTCTTTCTATTCAAATTTGAAATATTCAAGTCAAAGTAAATTTACCACTTGTGGAAAAGATATTTAATCATTAAACTGAGGCTTTGAGAGGAGAGATAATAATGGAAAAAACTTGGAGTATAAGATTAATTCGTTTTGCAGCATTATTTGGACTGATTGGAACTTATATTGGTTCGCATATGGCAGGTCAGATGGACTACTCACTAAGACCAATACACGCTCACGTACTTTTAGTAGGATGGCTATCTGTCTTTGCATGGGGAATTTTCTATCAAGTATTTACAGTCAAACATAAGTGGATGGTAACTTTACAAAGTATTAGTGCCATGATAGGTGCATTAGGATTAACAGTTGGCATGTGGATGTATAATCTAAATCCCTTTGACCTAAATGAAACACTGGTTATGGTCTTCTTTATCGTAGGGGGAACTGTTTTACTTTTTGCATTCTTTATGTTCTTAGTTATTACCTTCTTCGTTGAAAAATCAAGTAAAGCATAAACAATTTAGGTTATTATATAGAAAAAGGCCCCTAAAATTAAGGGCCTTTTTATTATTGGGCTGTATAGCCACCATCTAAAACAATTGCCTGGCCTGTCATCCCTTTGGCAGATTCACTTGCCACATACAAAGCTAAGTCAGTAATTTCTTGAACGTCTAATAATCTTCTTTGGGGAACTAGGGGATACAATACTTCTTCCAGTACCTGCTCCACCTTAATATTTCTCGTTCTAGCTAAATCTTCAAATTGGTTGCGTACAAGCAATGTATCCACATAGCCTGGGCATATTGCATTAACTGTAATTCCATCAGCTGCAGCCTCTAATGCCGCTACCTTAGTTAAACCGATCACTCCATGCTTAGCTGAATTATAGGCGGCCTTTCCTGCAAATCCTATCAAGCCGTTTATAGAAGCCATATTAATAATCCGGCCAAATCGCTGCTTTTTCATGTGTGGTAATGCATATTTCATTGCTACAAAAGGAGCTGTTAGCATTATTTTTATTAATAGCTCGAACTTTTCTGTCGGGAATTCTTCTATTAATGAAACATGCTGCATACCTGCATTATTTATCAATATATCTATTCTTCCAAAGGAATCTACTGTAGATTCAATGGCGTTCTTAATGTCCTCTTCTTTCGTTACATCACAGACAAGACCCTTTACTTGCCCATTTAGAGTGGAGACAGCCTCGTCTAATGCTACTTTATTCAAATCTGAAATAACTACGCTTGCTCCTGCCTCTAAAAATGCCTTAGCGACATCATAGCCAATACCTCTGGCAGCCCCAGTTATAAATACTACTTTACCCTTCAATTGAATTCCTCCAATCTTAAATTGCAGTCCATCCACCATCAACCTTTAAAGTTTCTCCTGTCACGAAATTCGCCAAATCAGAGGCTAAATACAGCACTGCTCCAGAAATATCCTTTGGCTGCGAAAGTCCCTTTAAGAGAATTCTATTTTCGACATCCCTTTTAAAATCTTCATCTTCAAACATTTTAGCAGTTAACTCTGTTTCTATAAAGGTAGGTGCCACAGCGTTAACGTTAATACCAAGCTTAGCCCATTCAACTGCCAACGCCTTTGTTAGTTGAACTAGACCTCCTTTACTAGAACAATATGCTGCTCTATTGTAATAGCCTACAAAGGCCATTTGAGAGGCTATATTTATAATTTTACCATTTCTTTGTTTACTCATAAATTTAGCCGCTGCCTGACTTGTAAAGAACGCAGACTTTAAATTTAAGTCTAAGACAGTATCCCAGTCATTCTCCGTTACTTCTAATGCAGGCTTTGCAATATTAACTCCTGCATTATTGATAAGTACATCAATTGTTCCAAACTCTTTTACTGTCGTCTCTATTAAATTATTTATATTCTCCATTTTGCTTAAATCGCCTTGAACAGAAATGCATCGATCGTTATAGACTTGTAGTTCTTTTAACGTTTCCTCTAATGCTATACTATCTCGACCTGAAATCACTACATTAGCTTTTAGCTTAGCAAATGTCAGGGCTATATCTTTCCCTATCCCTTTACTACCGCCCGTTACAATGACCGTTTTATGCTCTATCTCAGAAAAGAAGTTATTCATCGCTACCTCCTAAATTCATATCTCCCTTAAGAAAATGAATCAGCATTTGCTCACGCTCTGCATTTTTTAAAAGAGAGAATTGCTCGTCCCACTTATAGAATCCTTGACCATTTTTGTCTCCAAGCCTATTCTCCTCTACTAACTGTGTAAGCACTCTACCGGATTTTTGATCGGTACTCAAGTCCTCAAAAAGATAATTCGAAATAGCAGAAAATACATCAAGACCTCCCATATCCGCAGTCATTAATGGTCCTGTTACCGGAAGACGACGACCAATACTATATGTTACTGCTGCATCGATGTCTTCTTTGGTTGCTACCCCTGCATCAAGTAGTGATTGCGCTTCCCTAAATAATGCATACTGCAAACGATTCCCTATAAATCCTGGAATCTCTCTGTTTAATAAAACCGGTTTCTTCCTCATATGCTGAAGTACTTGCATAGCTCGCTGGACTGTACCGTTATCTGTCTTTTCACCCTTTACTACTTCGACCAAAGGAATTAGGTGACCGGGATTCCAAAAGTGTGTTACTACAAAACGATTAGGATGATCCATTCCGTCTGCCAATAAACTCGGCATAAATCCGGAAGTGTTACTTGCTATAATTACATCTTTACTGACTAATTCCTCTAATTTTTTATACATACTTTTTTTAAGATCTAGTACTTCAGGTATTACTTCAATAATAAAGGTTGTCTCTTTCACAACCTCTTCTAGAGATATAGATAACACAATGAGGTCCAAAATGCGAGCTGCTTCCTTTTCGTCAAATAAACCGTTATCCTTCATAAGTTTTAGTTTATTATGAAGACCTTTTTTTGCAGTCTCTAGATCTTGATCGCTAACCCCATATACTTTTACAGGTAAGCCTGCCCAAGCAGCTGATAAAGCGATGGAGTGTCCCATTGTCCCACAACCTAAAATTGATACGTTTTCCATCCAACCACACCCCTATATTTTTAATAAGCAATACCCAACAAACGATTGTACTTCTTGTTTGTTGGTATTGTGTTTAAATTCCTATGCCAAAAGAGAAAAGAATAACTGCTAATATTACACCGAGAATCGGCACAACAACTGTTAAAGCACCAAAGGCCGGATAAGCATCCTTATGTGTTTCTCCACATATGGAACGAATAGTTGTAACTACATAGCCCCCTTGTGGCAATGAATCTAGAGAGCCAGAAGAAATGGCAACCGATCTGTGAAGCGCTTCTGCATTTACACCTAAATCTAAATAGTGCGGAGCTAAAAGAGGCAACGCGATAGCCTGTCCACCTGAGGAAGAACCAGTTAAACCAGCTATAACAGCAACGGCTAATGCACCACCAATTAGTGGACTACCTGGTATACCAGTCATTACATCAACTGCTGATTCAAATGCGGGAGTAACCTTTACTACGCCACCAAAGCCTACAACAGCAGCAGTATTGGCAATGGCGATAACAGCACCCATTGCTCCTTCAGCAACTGCACCACTGAAATTTTGAAAATACTTTCTGTTGATCAAATAGGTTGCTAGAATACCCCCGGTTAATGCAAGGATTAATGCCGAGGTTTCCAATTCTTTATGTAAAAAGAACGAAATGATTAGTACTACACCTAAAGGAATCATACTTAACAATGGATTTGGTAACTCTTTACGAGCAACCGTGGTTACATCAGTTTCCCTGCTTACAAACGTTTCGCCATTATCCATTGCTTTCTTAATCATTTTCTTCAGCCACCAATAACCAAAAGCCATCATGAAGACAGCTACAATAAAGCTTACTTCCCATCCTGCATAAGGAGATGTCTTTAAATATTGGATAGGAATCCAGTTTTGAATTTCTGGTGATCCTGCCGATGTCATCGTGAAGGTTGTAGAACCAAAACCAAGGGCTGCCGGTATAAAGCGTCTTGGCAAATCCGCTTGCTTAAATAAACTTAAAGCCATTGGATATACCGAGAAGGCTACTACAAATAAACTTACTCCCCCATAAGTTAAAACTGCACAGGCGATTACTACAGCAAGCGCTGCATGCTTAATACCAATTTTACTAACAATCCATTGAGATACGCTATCTGCCGCTCCACTATCCTCCATGACCTTACCAAAAATGGCACCTGTTAAGAACATTAACCACCAGGAAGCTATGAAGCTAGTAAAGCCTCCCATATAATTAGTTAAGAAATTGTCCGCACCTTTTTCTACAAGCTGTGGAAATAACGGAAGTCCATTCATGATCCCAACGAATAGAGCAGTGAGTGGTGCAGCGATTAGAAGGTTCATTCCCTTCATAGTTAAATAAATCAATAACGCTAGTCCACCAAATAATCCTATGAAACCTAACATTCTCTCTCCCCCTTAACCCCTAAGAACTATTTGTTTCCGTATCGTCTTACTCTTAGAAGTGCCTGCTCCGCATGTCCAGCAAAGTTCTCTAACTGACATAAACGTGCAGCATATTCCCCAATGTAAGCACTTGCTTCAGGTGTTACCTTTTGATAGGTTACTGTTTTAATAAATTTGCCTACCCATAAACCGCCGGTATATCTTGCCGCACCTTTTGTCGGCAGTGTATGATTCGTACCAATAACTTTATCTCCATAGGCAACATTTGTTTCTGGACCTAAGAAAAGGCAGCCATAGTTCGTCATATTTTCTAAGAAGTAATTAGGATCTTCCGTCAATATTTCCACATGCTCAAATGCCAAACGATCAGCCTCTACTCTAGCTTCTTCAATAGAATCTACTAATAGAATTTGACCATAATCTTCCCATGAGACTCTCGCTACATCAGCCGTAGGTAAAGTTTGTAACTGACGCTCAATCTCTACTAGTGTTTCTTCTGCCAATTTTTCTGAAGTAGTTATTAAAGCACCTGGAGAAGTTGGACCATGTTCTCCTTGTCCTAGAATATCTGTAGCAACCATTTCTGCATCTGCTGTATGGTCCGCTACTACCAACGTTTCTGTTGGACCAGCAAACAAGTCAATGCCAACGCGGCCATAGAGCTGACGCTTTGCCTCTGCTACAAATGCATTACCAGGGCCAACAATCATGTCTACTGGTTGGATAGTCTCCGTTCCAATTGCCATGGCACCCATTGCCTGAATACCGCCTAGCAAGTAAATTTCATCTGCACCTGCCAACGACATAGCAGCAATAGTAGCATAAGGGATTTCTCCGTTAATCGGAGGAGTGCATGCAATTACTCTTTTTACTCCAGCGACTTTTGCGGTTAATACGCTCATATGCGCTGAAGCTACCATTGGATATCGTCCACCAGGTATATAACAGCCTACGCTATTTACTGGGATGTTTTTATGTCCTAATATAACTCCTGGAATATTTTCTACTTCTACATCTTGTAAAGAAGCTAACTGTGCTTCTGCAAATTCACGTATATTTTTTTGAGCAAATTTTATATCCTCAATGACCTCTGAAGGCACTTTTGCTACCATTTCTTCAATTTGCTTGCTTGATAAGCGAAAAGATTCAGGTGACCACTTATCGAATTTTTCCGATAATTCACGAACTGCTTGATCTCCTCTTGTTTCTACATCCTTCAAGGCCTCTGACACTATTTGAGATACCTTTAAATCATTAGCACTTACTTCTTCTTGTGACTTTCCAGATTTAATTACTTTTACCATTTTTAATTCCTCCCCTTTGGTTGAAAACGCATTCATAATAACTCAAATCATTTTTTGCATACGTATGCAAAAATATATACAAGTAAGATTATTCTAATTACATTAATTCGTCAACCATTTTGTGTCGATTTTCGTACAATTAATCTTCCATCAATCTCTATATTCTGTGTCTGGCCAGAGTATTCGCTGATTTCTGCAGTTAAATAGTCAACTGTTACATTTACCATTTCGTTTATTGGCTGCTCCCATGTCGTTAAGCTATATGAGGGCCAAGCAGACATCTCAATATTGTCGAATCCAACCACCTTAACTTCATCCGGAACAGTAATTTGATGTTTTTTTAAGGAATCCATCACTCCTAGAGCCATAATATCATTCGCCACAAATATCGCTTCGGGAACTTTTTGCTGTGATACTATTTTCTCAATTGTTTTATAACCTCCCTCATAAGTAAAATCAGAAATATATTTTTTATATTTCACTTTGTTTTCCTTTAGTACCGTTACAAATCCTTTTTCTCGTTCTATACTGGTCGATGTGTTTTCATTGCCTGAAATATAAATCATATTAGAGCAACCTGCATCCAATAGGTACTGTGCAATTTGTTTACTCGCCTCTAAATTGTTACAGCATACAGAATAAAACTTATTCCCATCAATCTTTCTATTGAATAAGGCTAAAGGAATTCTGTTGTTAAATAGATCCTCGTTTGCTTGCAAAGACAATGTGGCATCCGTAATAATGACACCCGCAACGTTATAGTTAAGTAATGTATCAATATCCTCTTGTTGAATTTCATCGTTATTTGTATACACAAATAAAATACTGTATCCCAACTTTTTAAATGCAGTTGTAAATTGCTTTAATACCTGTGGATAAAAAGGATTCTGGACCCCCTTCATAACTAAACCAATTATTTTCGTTCTATTTGTAATTAAACTACGAGCAAATTCGTTCGGTCTATAACCTAGTTCTTTTGCAGCGGCTAATACCTTCTCACGAGTTTTTTGAGACACAGTCGCTCCTTTAAAATACACACGAGACACAGAGGATTGAGAAACGCCAGCAAGTTTCGCAACATCCTTTGCAGTAATTCCTTGATTCATCTTACCCACTACCTTCTTGATAATTTAACTCAAACTATACAATAATATTATATATTTGGAAATAATAAACACCAACCTTATTAAAAAGATTAGTGTCTCCCAACAACTTTAGTCATTATCCTCTCGCTTTCCTTTGAACAATAACGATCCCCCTACTAGAAAAACACCGCTAAAAAGAAATACACCTACCATTCCAACCGAGCCTCCAATTACTCCAAAAAAGGCAGGTGCAACTAGCTGAAATAAGCGATTTATAGTTATTCGTAGACCTAAGACTTCCCCTGTCCGTTCTGGCGGAGATGCGTTATAAGTGGTTGTCATGGAAATTGGCTGTCCGCACCCTAAACCCAGTCCCATCATAATAGCAAGAAAAGCAATTACAAGGACGGAGCTTGTCAAAGGCAACACTAAAAAGGCAATCCCTGCGACAAGTATGGATACAAATAAGATAAATTCCCTCTTATAAATTTCTAAAAGCTTTGGTAACACAAAACGAACAAACATGGTTGCTAATCCCTGGAGCGCTATGATCCAACCTATTGTAGATGTAGACAAGTTCATTTGCTTTCCTAGTAACGGAAAGTAGGCAACAAAGATGTCTTTTGAATAAAGAACTAAGGCACTGGAGAACAATGCCCTTCTTATTAACGGGCTTTCTAATAGCTTTATAGAGTCAATCATTTTACTTGGCTTTCTATGTATTTGTGGCTCTGCCTTAGGGATTTTTAAAGAGAAGAGAATACCAGCTAATCCTATACCTACGCATACTATATAAACAATTTGAAAGGATATATGTTCTGACAAGTAACCACCCATGAGAGGACCTATTACAGCTCCAAAAGCAACACACAAACTGAACATACTGAAATAATAATCTCTATTTTTTTTAGTCGTTTGGTGGCCTAACTGATTTTGCAAAGCAATAGGTATACTTATATTCCCTATACCTAAAAGTAACTGGCTTACAAACAAAGACCATATAGTAGAAAAAACAGCTGGAACAATCATTCCGGCTATAAGGCTAACAAACCCTATAACTATAGGGAGCCTATCTCCTATTTTATCTATTATTTTGCCTGCATGAATCGAAAATATTAATGGTAAAAAGGCAAACGTAGAGGTTAAAATACCAATAATCCAAATAGAAGCCCCATACTCATCCGCTGAAAGTGTAATGACAGGTCTAGTTGCGTTTACTACAGTGTGAAACAAGAATATTAATAGTAAAACTCCTTTTAGATTCATGTATCTCCCCTCATTCACATTATGTATAGTTCAATATTATATCAATACATAAGCCACTATGTTTAAAAGATTATAGACCATTTGTTTATAAGCTTGGCTATAATAATGATAGACATACAATACATTTG
>JBEMAY010000007.1:0-69627 GCA_040274765.1 Psychrobacillus sp. | reverse complement strand
CTCTAGAAAAGATGTATGTAGACTTTTAAACTGGCCTGCTAATGAAGAAGGCACGTTAAACGGGGGACGAGTTAAAATGAATAAATGTCCTATTTTTGTGAATTACCACAAAGCTGACGATGATGAATCAGAAGTTAAATACATGGACGAGTTCTTATCAGCAGATGTTTTTAAGTGGTGTTCAACCAAGAATAGAAAAATTACAGCTAAGGACATCTCTCCCATTGTTAATTCTACCGACTCTAATATAAAGGTTCATCTGTTTGTCAAAAAACATAACGGTGAAGGTAAAGATTTTTACTACCTTGGAGAAGTTGAAGTGGACCCAAAAAGTGCACAAAATGATACCCTTATCGACAAAGGAAAAGAATACAGTGTAGCTACTATGAACATGATTTTAGAACAACCAGTTCAGTATGATATATACCATTATTTAGTAGAAGAATAATAAAAAAGAGTATCTCTAACTTTTATGTTAAAGATGCTCTTTTTTCATTAATAATTCTTTTACTAATCTCTTATCCTTTATTTCCACCCATAAAACTCTAAAAATTTATCTGGGATTCTTAATTCTAGCTGTTGCTCCAGTTCCTTTAAGAAGATATTCATATCTGCTTCATCAAACCATTTCTGGCTGTTTTCTAAACTTACATTAGATTTCCCGTAGTTAATAGCACATCCAAAACTACCTCTATCATAGCCTAAAGTAATAATGAAGTATTTGTATGCTTGGAAATCTATCGAGAACATTTCATGCGGGGTATCTGTTAAATTGTAGATTGAAAAATTATCTACTCGATCTCCAAAGTATTCTCTCATTGCTTTCGTAAAGCTTTTTGCTGTTTCTTTAGCGGTTGCTACATTATCTTTCTGCATACCACATTCCCCCTTCTTCAATTAAGTCAGTAAAGCCATGTTCCCTTTTTAAATACTCCCATTCATCTTTAAGAAAGCCGGTAGCTTCATTGGGATTGTGTGAAAACCTTATGGCTTTTCCACTAGTTACAGCATCCTCTAAGGCCGGTACATTAAATAGCTCGAACATTTCTTCATTACTCAGGTCATATTTTCTTTGAATTGTACCCCAGTCGTCACCCATGCTAAAATAAGTGGAATTATTCCCAGCTTTATTTATATATGAATCTGGTCCTGGTGTGGCCCAGTCTGGCTCCCCATTCTTAATGGAGGGCGTGTACTTTCCAAGTGTCATGGAGCTTGCGTCTGGATTATGAATAGAGGAAGCTCTTATATTTTTGAATTCTTCTACCGGTATTTTATTTGCCACTCTACCGTCGACTACCTTAATACCTCTGGCCTCGAGTACATCATCGATTTTATTTGTCGGTACATCGTCTGCATGTCCAAATAATTTTCCTAATTTACCTAGCTTTGTAACCTTGCCGAACGGGATAAATCCAGCAGCTGCTAGCCCTCTCTCAGCCAAAGAAGAATCTTGGCCAAAAAGAGCATTAATATCATCTAAAATTAAAAAATCTAAAACTTCCTTAGTTAATTTATTCTCTTCTTCTAGCTGGGCATCCATTACGTTTCGTAAAAATATTTCCCTTTCTCCATCAGACAGTGATGAAAAATATTCTATATATTCATCCTCGGCTAATTTATAAGCTTCTTTTGGAGACAATATTTCCTCCTTCACTTCACTGACAATCTCGTAATGAATCGTATCTTCACCTTTTAAACGATATTCTTTGATCACAAGTCCATTTTCATATTCATGGTAGTTTAACAGTGAAAAATCATCAAAAATTTCTCGTTCCACTGTTCGTTCTAGTTTAACATTTAACAAATTAAAGGTTTCTGCGGATATTGTTGTGCCAATTAAATCTTCATGGTCATTTTTTATTACGCAGGCTAAAAGTGGATATTCTTGAGTTTCTATGGCATCTGTCAGCTCGCTATTCACCGATAGTAAATTCCATTTGTTAATTTGGAAGTTTCTATCCGTTAAGTCACCCTTCAGTAAAGCTTCTATATCAGCAACCCATGTTTCCATTATCTTTACGCCGTTCTCAATAGACAACAACGCATTATGCTGAGTCTGATCAAATTCATAGAGTTTATCTAAAGTGTCCTCTTTTTTATTTCTAGAGCGCATCACCCCATCCTGCACATCACTATCATCCAAATGAGGAAGCGAAACGATGTCAGATACCTGGTCCATGATACTATTTGTCGCTTCTACTAAATTCTTAGTAAGGTCTGAGATATTCTTCAGTCCTTCTTCTACCTCTCCGTCCATATACCTTTGAACCATATGTCCGTCAGTGTTCGATTCAAGTGAAAGTAGGGCGCTTTCAATTGTTTGCAAGACACGTATATACTCTTTAGAGAATAGTTGAAAGAACTCTAGGAAGGGCAGGTGACATTCCTCGTAAAAAGCCCTTATAGAATTTCCTCCATTCCCCTTTAGCACTTCATTCATACCAACTAACCCTTTAATACTGTTATGGATGGATTCTGTTTCCTTTTGAAGTCTCTCAAGCATACTGACATTATTTTTTAGTCCTACCTGTACTACATCCACATCTAATACTTTCATAAGCTCCCTCCCCTACCATATTAAATTAATAATATTGTATTCCATTTATTAGAATTAATGGAAATGATAGAAGGGGGTATATGAAAAATAATTCTTATGTTGGAGAAAGTGATTAATAAAACGCTACAAAAGTCTCCTAACATTTGTATATTTATATTATCTTCTATTTGATTATAATAATTTACTCTCCCATCAAAACGTCTAAAATATCTTCTTCATTCATTCCGGCTAATATATCCTGTCCAGAATGTATAACTTCCTCGATTAGATTTTGTTTTCTATGCTGGAGCTGTGTAATTTTTTCTTCAATGGTGCCTTTTGCTACCAATCGAATGACTTGGACCTCATTTGTTTGGCCCATGCGGTGAGCACGATCTGCTGCTTGCTGCTCCACTGCTGGATTCCACCACAGGTCATATAATATTACTGTGTCTGCTCCGGTGAGATTAAGCCCTGTACCCCCTGCTTTCAATGATACAAGGAACAAGTCTCCCTCTCCTTCGTTAAATCGTTCGCACAGACTGACACGATCCACTGGTGGGGTTTGTCCGTCTATATAAAAGTATGGTGCACCCTGCTTAATGAGCTGCTTGCGAATGATGGCTAGCATTTGAGTAAACTGAGAAAAGACAAGCACTCGTCTACCTGTCATTCGGCAATCCTCTAAAATCTCCATTAACTGCTCATATTTAGCGGAGCTCCCTTCATAGCCTTCTACAAAGAGGGCTGGGTGACAGCACAATTGTCGTAGTCTAGTTAGCCCAGCGAGAAATTTAATGCGATTTTTCCGGAAGGTTTTTTTCTTTAAATGTTTAAGGGCATCATGCTTGAGCTCTGCCAAGTGCGCAGCGTAGAGCTTTTTCTGCTCGACCTGCAGTTCGGAATAGATAACCATTTCCGTTTTCTTAGGCAGCTCTTGTAAAACATCCGTTTTCATACGTCGCAATATAAATGGGCGAACTTGTTTGGCAATATGCTCTCTTCTCATCTCACTGAATTCTCTTCTGTTTGGCAATAGACCAGGAAATACAACATAGAAAATAGACCAAAGCTCGTCTAAAGAGTTTTCTATTGGTGTCCCGGTAAGTGCAAATCGATGCTTTGCCTGTAGCATTTTTACTGCCCGAGCTGTTTTAGTCATTGGATTTTTGAAAGCCTGCGCCTCATCAAAAAATACAGTATGAAAGAAAAGATCCCTGTAACACTCTGTGTCCATTCGGAGGGAAGGATAGGAGGTGACGAGGACATCAGCCTCTATCCCAGCTTTCCATGCCGCATTTCTGTCTGTCTTACTGCCATCGATGATTTGTACATCTATATGTGGAGTAAACTTGCCTAGCTCGTTTTTCCAATTATAAAGGAGTGATGCAGGCGTAACGACCAATATGGGCTGTTTTCGAACACGAGATTCTGATAACACCGATTCAATAAAGGCAATGCTTTGAAGTGTTTTCCCTAGCCCCATATCGTCTGCGAGTATACCTCCAAAACCATATGATGCCATCAGTTTAAACCATCTGAAGCCCACCTTTTGGTAGTCTCGTAATACATTTTCTAACCCTAATGGTACATCCTCTTCCAGGTTCTCCGGCTCATTTAGATTCTTAAGGAGCTTAGCAAATCTTTGTCCGGGCTCAAGCAGATCCCCTCGACTTAGTGTCTGTGCAATCTGCATCCCCTTTAGAATAGGAACCTGCATCCCGTCCCGAAAATGTTCACTGCTTACCTCCATGTCCTCCATGAATCTTGCAAGGTCTAAAAATTCAGGTGTCTCAAGCGACACTAGATTCCCGTTTGGTATCCGATAAAATCTTCTTTTCTCTTCAATGGCTGTCATCAGCTGTTGAATTTCTTTTTCCTTTATACCGTCTAGCTCAAAGCGAAACTCTAGCCACTCGGTTCTTTCCTTCATCTCAATCCTTATCTTTGGACCTGTATATTCCTTCACTACCCGTAATTTCACAGCAGTAGAAGCGTATACCTGCACCCATTTTTCAACAGTCGGCAATACATAATACAGGAAGTTATATTCGTCTTCCTCATCCATTAAGTAAAATCCTCCTGGCGTTTGGGTGAACCCGCAGTCCAACAAGAGCTTCATGATTTCGAGCTCCTTCTCTCTCTGACGCCGTATGCCAGGAAAGTGGGTGAATGATTCATCTGTTTCCTCACAAGGATTGACTAGCAGATGGCCGTAATGGAACTCTAAGCCTGCTAGAAGGCGATTTTTTACCCTATCGAGAAACAGCTTCGCCTTTAGAGGCGTTTCTCCCATCCTTTTAGAGATAGGCTCCGCTATGTAGACCTGACCTAGCTTCATCAAGCCTGGTAGAACTGTTTTCATGAATTGGTCGATATTGTTCTCTAGAATGTTTAGCTCATGCTTACCAGATTGGTCCAGTATGCTTTTTAGTTCTGCCAGTCTGCTTGTCTCTTCCGGCTGCAGTTTGTATAGCACCCCTTTAGAAAATGCGTAGCCATAGGATCTGTAGACGGTCACCATATCGAGACCTTTTACGTTCAACTGATAGTCAGGCTTCTTCGCCTCATCAAATTCAAAACGTATCGGCAGCTCTTGACCAAGCTGAATGCCTTCATAGTAAAAATCATCATGTAGAAACTTAACTCTCGGTGCTTTTATAAGTAAAGGGAGAAGTCTATCCCAATCGGTGGCCGACATAAGCAAAATATCATCATGTATTATTGCCTTACTATTTATGCGCTGACTTTTCATTAATATTTGAAGCACGTCATCCGTTTCCCTTGTAAAGCTAAAGACCTCCGGTGCGTAGGAATAGCCTGGTGAATATTCGAAAGGTCTTCTTCTTTCCATTTCATAGAGAAATTTTGCTACCTGCTTTATTTCTTGAAATGGTTCGGGGCCAACAGCTAACTGTATACCGAATCCGTAAGCCCCTCCCTCCAAAGGAACTGTACAGCACGTGAACTCCATCTCAAGTATCTTTCTTTCATCAAAGTGCAGCTGCTTTCCTGTAGGGGGGGAGGTCTTTTTTTCAAATAGATTTAGCATTCTTTCTGCCAAATAACTATCCATTCGTTGCTTTTCATCGATTGAGATGAGAGCAGCCGCAATATGCTGACAATAGGTGGAAACAAAACCGACAGGGGGACATGTACAAGAGGCCACAACCTCTCCAACGGAGTCAGCTTTTATAGTGACCATGAAATTCTCTCCTGCCTTTACAGTAGCTTTCATCACCTTTTTATCTTTAGGGCTAGGATGAAGATGCACCTTATCCGCAAGAAAATAAGCCTTACCCTTTTTAAAAGCAGTAATGCCACATAGTTCTTTAATTTTCTTTTCGTTTATCGTACTATTCATCATCTAAAACCCTTTCTATGTTTCTGTTTCTAGTTAGCTCTATTTTAGCATGATAGGAATGTTTGTGCGCCCTGTGCTTCCTTTACGATTAACAGCATAGACAAAAAGAAAAGGACGCCCATTGTTGGACGTCCTGTGTTTCTCTATTTAAACGTTCTCCATACTCCAAAGCTAGGAAGCATCATCTACGCCTACGCTAGAATCTGTTCAATTGACGTTATCTTATCTGCCACCAAATCATAAAAACCGATGTGTACGTTTTCTTCATAAACCCAAAACAAATCGGTCCCGTAAGGAGCATCAAAAATTTCTAGCATCTGTGGTGCTAACGAATAAATAGTTTCAGCATTTACAATGACAAAGTTATCCGGATTGTTCACATATTCATCATCATCTAACTCCGAGAAAAGATTCCAGCCGTTTAACTGAGGTATAGAACTCGGTTCTCTAAAGCTATATCTGATTGGCACGCCATTAAAGACATTTTTAGAAACCATAAAACCACCATATGCATCGTTTTTATTATCCATGCTCATACTCCTTTACTATTTCCAAAAATTCAATTCTCCAAGGAAACTCTTTAGCGTAGTCTACTATTGATTTATTAAAGGTATCCTTTATATTCACATCAGACCCCTCTTTCACTAAATAAGAATAAATCTCCTTCATATCCTCTGTAGTGTTTTTATTGACTGTTATGGCATATTTTAAGGGAATTGAATGGAACTTATCTAAACCATTTACATCTACACCGTTTTTCACCAGCAGTCTCACAACTTGTTCCATATAGTCTTTTGGACCTTTCATAACGTTAAAAAAGAAAGTATGTAGAGCATTTCTTTTATATAAAGAATCTGTAAAAGAAATATCTACACCATTTTCTAATAGGTACTGGATAATCGTCAGCTTATCATCGGGTTTCTCAGAATTAAGCATTGCGGTAGACAATAAATTTAACTTGCTATGTGGATTTATCTGATTTACTTCTCCATTATAGAAACTTTTAAAATCTTCAAAGGTTCCTTTAAGTACTGCATCAAACACATTTGTTATTTTCATATCCTTATCATTTCCCTTCGAATTTACGACTCCTATTTGCTCCAGGACTCTCTATCCTAAAGTTTTCGGGGTTAAATTGGAACTCTTTCAATTCTTCTAAAGTTATTTCACGATTTCTATATTTTTCAAACATAGGATGATACTCATAACCTTGTCGATGTCCAAAGTCTACCGCACCTTTTCTTGGTTGACCAGGCTTCCAGTCAAGGACCTCCATTGTATTTGGATCACGTAAAATGCCATCAGGTCCAACATTGTCGTCATATACCTTCCGTTCAAACTCTAATTTTTTGTCACCTGATAATTGTGGTCTTCCACGTGGTTTTCCATTTTTTATATATGGTCCATTTTCTATAGGAGGTAACTCATCTATAATTCTAGAGGCATCTCTAACCTTATCTGCCGCCTTTGAAGCATCAGCAGCGTTGTCTACAGCTTTGACTGCTGCCGAACCACCTTTTACAAGTTTTCCAACGGGAATAGGGATAACAGAGGCGGCAGCTATTCCTTTATCTAAAAAAGATGCATTTGGATCTGTTAATGTTCTGATATCATCCATAATCAGAAAATCAGCGACTACTTCAAAACCGTTTTTATCCTCTGACTCCTGTGCTTCCTCTACTTTGGATACTATTTCATATTGAATTTGGTCGGATTCCATTTTTTGAAACTCTTTTACGATAAGTCCATTGTCATAAACATGATACCTGACAAACAGCATAGTATCATCCAGTTCCCCTTCAACTGATTTAATTCTACCATTTTCCATAATACTCAGTATCTCTGGATCAATCTCCGTCCCTATTAATTCGTCTACGTTGTCTCCTGCAGTACAAGTAATCATTGGATATGTCTTAGAATCTACTATATCTTTTAATTCACTGTTCAACGTCATTGCTTTCCATTGGTTCGTCTCAAATCTAATATCTGTACGTCCGGATAAAAATAATGATTCAATCATAGAAATCCATTGATTCATCAAACTAATACCTTCCTCTATAGAGGATAATGCATTGTTTTGAGAGGTATCAAACTCATGAAGCTTGTCTATCGTTTCATCTTTATCTTTTCTGGCATTACTTACACCTTCTTGCACCATGCTATCATCTAATTGAGGAAGAGCTACAATATCACTAACTTGGCTTATAATATCATTTGATTGGTTAGTTAAATCACTAGTAAGCTGGGAAATACTCGTAAGCCCAGTCTCTATTTCTCCCTCCAAATACGACACCTGTATATAGCCTTCTTTACTTGACTCCAGTGATTCTAAAGCATTGTTTATATTGACTAATGTGTCTGAGAAATGTTGAGAAAACAATTGAAAGGTTTGATGAAGAGGGAGATGACACTCTTCATAGAAGGACTTAATCGCTGTTCCTCCTTTTCCTTTTAGTACTTCGTCCATAGCTATTAATGCCTCGATAGATTGCTGTATAGCGGTCATTTCAGTTCTTAATCTCTCCTGTTGATTACCAATCCGCTGAAGTCCATCTTCTAATAAATCTACATCTAATATTTTCATAGTATGCTGTTCCTTTTAGCTTTTCTAACGATTTTACAACCATCCCCTGTTTGCTTGCCTATGAACATAAAACTCCTCCTTTGAAAATTTAATATTAGTTATAATATTCCATTTTTGTATATAGAGGTAAAGTTAGAACTCAGTGATAAACAACAAATAATTCCAAAGTAACTGAATTTTTAATTTTATTATGATAAAAGGCTCACGAGGAAGTTGATCTTTCTAAATAAAAGCTTTAGGGCCAATCTTAATCTTTTAAGACTGCAAAGTCGGAGGCATACTTCAATTTATGTAAGATACAACCTACTAGTTTTACGTAATTTTATGCCCTATAGCTTTATTTTTAAATAATTTAATCTTATCAATCTTTTTCTTTAAAACCTATATTTACATGACTAGTTCTAAATCTCATATATCAATATATTATTATTTTATTATTTAAATTATTCAAAATATTAACTTTACATTATGGAGTTAATAGTTTTAATATAGATATATGTTTTATAAATCTTTTTCAGGGGGTTTGGGGTATGGGAAATATTTTTAAAAAGTTATCTATTATTCTTACCGTTACGATGTTAGTTTTCCTGGCAGCTTGTGGAGCTGGGGAGTCATCAAATGGAGAAAGCAGTCAGGACGCTAATGGCACGATTTCAGCCAAAATAGGGGTTATTTCTTACATGACAGGTCCAGGCGCGGCTTATGGGGAAGCGATTACAAATGGACTAAAGCTAGCTTTAGAAGAAATTAATGAAAAGGGCGATGTAAAGATTGAGCTTGTTATCGAGGATTCTGTCGGTAAACAAGAGCAGGCATTATCTGTTGGCCAGAAGCTAATGAGCCAGGATGATATCGTTGCACTCATAGGACCAACATTAAGCACAGAAATGAATGTGGTTGGCCCTGAGGCTGATATTAATGGTATTCCAATTATGGGAACATCGACTACAGCAGCTGGTATTCCTCAAATCGGGGATTATGTATTCCGTAACTCTATACCGGAATCTTTGGCTATACCAGCGGCATTAGATAAGGCAGTAGACAAATATGGCGCTAAAAAAGTAGCCATTCTATATGGCAACGATGACCTATTCACTCAGTCAGGATTCGATACGATGAAGGCTGAAGCGGAAAATATGGGACTAGAAATATTAACAATCGAGACATTCCAAAAAGGACAGTCTGATTATAATGCACAGCTTACTAAGATTAAAGATTTAAAGCCAGATTTAATCTTGGCTTCCGCACTTTACAATGAGGGTGCAGTAATCATGGATCAAGCAAGAAAAATGGGAATTGAAGTTCCTTTTGTAGGAGGAAATGGATTTAACTCACCACAAGTAATTGAAATTGCTGGGGAAGCATCTAACGGATTAATCGTTGCAACTCCTTGGTTTGCTGATAAGCCCGATGAAAAAGTGAAAGCTTTTGTAGAGAAGTATGAGACAACCTATGGGCACAAGCCAGACCAATTTGCTGCACAGGCCTATGATGCATTATACATTTACGCAGAGGCACTTAAAAATGCTGGAGAAGCAGATCGTGATGCACTACGTGATGCTCTAGCCGAAATAAAAGATTTAGAAGGTATTCTTGGGAAGATCTCTTTTGACGAAGAGGGCGATGTAATCATGGACCCTACTGTACTAATCATTCAGGACGGGGAATTTAAATTATTTGAGTAAGTAAATAAAATCTAAGGATGATAGGTAAGGGTGCATAGCCCTTACCTTATTTTGAAAGGGTGAGCTTTCTTGCTTTTAGAACAAATTATTAATGGGATAACACTTGGAAGCATTTATGCAATTGTTGCCCTTGGATTTACGCTTGTCTTTGGTGTACTCGGCATTATTAATATGGCCCATGGAGAAATTTTCATGATTGGTGCCTTTATAGGCGTGTTAGTAACTAGCGTATTAGGATTACCACTTTGGGTGGCCTTTCTTTCTGCAGTAATCGTGACTGCAATTTTAGGATATTTATTAGAAAAGATTGCACTTCGACCGCTTCGAGGGAAACAGGGTGTTTCACATCTTGCACCTCTAATCAGCACAATCGGGGTTTCTATATTGCTGGAGAATCTTTCCCACCACTTGTTTGGAGCCGGTAATCATCCGTTTCGCCATTCTTTTGCACAAATTCAAATCCAAGTTGGTTCCATCACTATTTATTTAGTACAGATTTTAATATTTGCAATCTCTATTACCCTTATGATCGTACTTTCGTATTGGCTCTCTAAAACGAAAGCTGGAAAGGCACTACGCGCTACAGCTGAAAACTTAGAGACTGCTAGTTTACTAGGTGTCAATACGAAACGCACTATTACAACGACCGTCATACTCGCTTCTGCACTAGGTGGAATAGCTGGTATTCTCGTTGGTATGGCCTTTAACTCTGTTAACCCTCAGATGGGCTTGTCCATGGGATTAAAAGGTTTAGCTATTATCATTTTAGGCGGTATGGGAAATGTAAAGGGTGCGATGGTCGGTGGATTACTTCTTGGTCTTTCGGAGACTATGATTGTGGCCTACGGAGATTCAGGCTACAGAGATGCTGTGGCATTTATCGCTATTATTTTTATCCTTCTCATACGTCCACAGGGTATTTTCGGCAAGAAAACTGCTGAGGTAGGAAGGTGATGATCATATGCTAGGAGAAATTTTAAATCCATACTATTTACAGATTATCTCTTTTATTCTGATCAATATTATCTTAGGGATAAGCATTTACATAACGCTTTCCTCCGGGCAATTATCTTTAGGAAATGCAGGTTTCATGGGTATCGGAGCCTATACTTCAGCACTCCTAACGATCAACTTTGAGGTCCCTCTTTATTTGAGTATCATTTTGGGAGCAATAGTGGCAGGAGCTTTCGGAATTTTAATTGGTATTCCTGCATTAAGATTGAGTGGAGTTTACTTAGCTATTGCAACACTTGGATTTGGAGAAGTACTTCGAGTAATTTTCGTGAATTGGGATACAGTGACCAAAGGCTCGATTGGCTTATCTGGTATACCTCATCTTGGTAGAGAGCTATTTCAATTTTTAAGAGATTTAGGATTTGACCCTGATATGCTTGGACTCAAAAACAATCAGGCCATTTATTTAATAGTCGTACTTGTTCTCTTAATCATTACTATATGTATAGTTTGGTTTTTTATCAGACAGAACAAGTCGCGTGTTGGAAGAGCATACGCTGCCATTAAAATGGATGAAAAAGCGGCAGAAGCAATGGGTATTAATATCACTTATTACAAAGTATTGTCCTTTACACAAGGTGCAATTTTGGCTGGCTTTGCTGGTGCTCTTTACGCACATGTATTAGCTTATATCAGTCCTGCAGACTTTGCTTATCACCGTGCCATTGATATTTTAATCTTCTCCATTTTTGGTGGAAGCGAGGTTATTTGGGGAGCAATATTCGGAGCAACCTTTATGACACTACTTCCGGAGGCATTACGATTCATTAGTGAATATCGATATATGATTTACGGGATTATTCTAATTGTATTGATGGCTTTCCGCCCACAAGGAATTATAGACGTACCAGTATTGAAGTGGCTAAAAAGAACTTTTTCATTTAAGAGGAGGGACTCCAATGGTATTAGAGTTAAAAAGTATAACTAAAAACTTTGGTGGGATCTCTGCCTTAACAGATGTTTCATTCCAGATTAACGAAGGAGAAATTTTCGGATTAATAGGACCAAATGGGGCTGGTAAAACAACCATGTTTAATATAATAACGAACATGTTCGCCCCTACCTCTGGAGAGATTCTATTTTCGGGGGAAAATATCTCTGGCATGAAGCCGTATAAAATTACAGATAAAGGAATCTGTCGCACGTTTCAAAATATAAGATTATTTTCTCAAATGTCCGTTTTGGAAAACGTATTAGTAGGTGCTCATTGTCGAAATAAATCGGGTGTGTTAAAAAGTGTCTTTCGAACAAAGTCTCAAAAGCAAGAAGAGAAAAGTAATTATGAGGTTGCCTTGGAATTGTTGGAGTTAGTAGGTCTCTCTCGCTTTGAAGATACTATTGCGGAAAATCTAGCTTACGGTCAACAAAGACGATTAGAAATAGCTAGAGCCTTGGCTAGTAATCCTAAGCTTTTGTTACTAGATGAGCCGGCAGCCGGTATGAATGAAACCGAAACAGAGAATCTATTCGATTTGATCAAAAAGGTTCAAAAGCGTGGTGTCACCGTTTTATTGATTGAGCATGACATGCCTTTTGTAATGAAGCTTTGCGATAGAATTGCAGTTTTAAATTTTGGAAGAAAGCTTGCTGAAGGTACTCCTACAGAAATTCAAAATAATCAGGATGTAATAGAAGCGTACCTCGGGTCAGAGGAGGATGAGGAAATTGCTTAAGGTTACAGGAATTGAAACATTTTATGGAAAAATACAGGCTCTTAAAAACGTAAACCTCGCAGTAGAGCAGGGTCAGGTCGTCACACTTCTTGGTGCGAATGGTGCAGGAAAAACGACAACAATGAAGACAATCGCCGGCCTATTAAAGCCACAAAAAGGAACTGTTGAGTTTTTAGGCGAGAACATTACTGGAATGAGACCAGACCAGCTTGTACGAAAAGGCATTGCCCTTGTCCCAGAAGGAAGAGCCATCCTTTCTAGTATGACTGTTTTAGAAAACCTAGAAATGGGTGCATACCATCGCAATGATAAGGATATAAAAAAAGATTTGGAAAATGTTATGGAGCAGTTCCCCATTTTAAAAGAACGAGAGGATCAGTTAGGCGGTACCCTATCCGGTGGGCAGCAACAAATGCTTGCCATCGCAAGGGCTCTACTATCTAAGCCTAAGTTACTGCTCTTAGATGAGCCATCTATGGGCCTAGCTCCTTTGATCGTAGCTGACATCTTTAAAATGATTCGTGAAATTAAAGCAAGTGGTACTACGGTATTGTTGGTTGAACAAAATGCAAAGCAGGCATTAAAAGTAGCAGACTATGGCTATGTCATGGAGACCGGAAAAATCATTATTAACGGAGAAGCAAATAGCTTACTAGAGGATCCACGTGTTGTGGAAGCATATTTAGGTAAGAAAACGAGTTAGTATTGGAGGAGATTGTATGTCCCGTTCTATTACACAGTTGGAGTTACCACACTCTATTTCTCTTTTAGAAGAAATGGCTTCTAAATCTATCGAAAAAGGACCGTTTACATACGTTCATAGCGGTGCAGGCAATGAAACCACACTTCGTGCCAATGAAGCTGCCTTTGAAGATTGGCATATTGTGCCTCAGTATTTAAATGACGTTAGTATTAGAGATACATCAACTACTATACTAGGCACCACCTTTCCTTCTTCTTTTGGACTTGCACCAATAGGTGTTCAAAGTATTTTCCATCCGCTGGGAGAACTAGCTTCGGCTCGAGCAGCTGCTACATGCGGAGTTCCTTTCATAGCTAGTACATTATCTTCCTATTGCTTAGAGGATATTGCATCTAACCTAGGAGACACCCCTCGTTGGTATCAATTATATTGGTCCAATGATGAAGAAATGGCGATCAGTATGGTGCGACGTGCAGAAAAAGCGGGTTATTCCGCAATTGTTATTACGATTGACACCTCACTTCTTGGAAATAGAGAGCGTGATTTGAACAATCGCTATTCTCCTTTAAAATTGGGAAAAGGTGCTTCAAACTACTTACACGACCCAGTGTTTCAAGGTCGATTTACTAGCCCTCCTTCCGCTGACGATCCGGAGGTCATCAAAAATATTGTAGATATTATCTTTAATCCATCCTTAACATGGGAAAATCTTAAAACCATCAAGGAGCATACGAAGCTTCCCATATTGCTTAAAGGTATCCTGCATGAGGAAGATGCAAGAAAGGCTTTACACCACGGGGTCGATGGAATTATAGTCTCTAATCACGGTGGTAGACAGCTGGATGGGTGTATTTCTTCATTAGAGGCCCTCCCTTCTGTTGCGGAAGTTATTCAGGGGAATATTCCAGTACTATTGGATAGTGGCATCCGACGTGGCTCTGATGTCATTAAAGCAAAAGCTCTAGGGGCTGATGTAGTTTTACTTGGCAGACCTTTCATCTATGGTTTATCCGTTGCAGGTGAGCATGGGGTCGAGCACGTTCTCCGAAATATGATAAACGATATCGATGTTACGTTAGCTTTGTCTGGTTGTGCATCGATGAACGAGGTTAACTCATCGCTTATTAGAAGAAGGAAATAAAGAAAAGGCAAGGATGCAGAAATTCGCATCCTTGCCTTTTCTAATTAGTGACTTCGTTGACCGACCGATTATGGATTGCGACCGACCGATTATTCGCGGAGACCGACCGATTATGCACCATAACCGACCGATTTTCTCACGGAACCGTCCGATTATTTGCCAAAACCGACCGATTCTCTATTTTTTCGGTATTACTGCAAGTCTGTTTCTAAATTCATTCCCTATCACTTCAATATATCTTTAATACGTTGCACATAAGGCTCCTTATCATAGGCAAAGTAGAGCTGGCTTGCTACGCGTATAGGATCCCCAAAGAAAAAACGCTCATAAATGGTTTGTCTTGTTCCAAAAGGACTCATCGTAAGGTCCCAAGCAAGGCGGAATAGCTTTACACGTTCTTCAGCTGGGGCTGCCTTTGCCTGCAAATATTGATCAAGGTCTTTCCTAAGCGGCGAGTTAAAATCGGCTTCTGTTGGAATAGTCATTAGGCCACTCGCTCCCAACAGCTGGACGATTTCAGTTATTCTAGGATAAACCTTAGGATAAATAGTGATTGCCACATGCAACGTTGCCCGATCCGGCTCCATTAATCCAAATTTATTTATTTTTGCCTCCATCTCCGATTTCATTAATAGTGCTTTCAATGACTCTAGCGCAACAATTACTTCGGACGCCTTTTCTTGTACATGCTGATACTCGGCAATATTAATAGTTTTAATAATAGACTGGACAATTCCTAAGACAAACTCAGTTTTAACAATCTGTCTGGCTATTACCTGGTGCAAAGTGAAGGGCTGAAAGGAGCTGCTCAGCATAAATTCATTGGCCACTAGTGTATTATCATAAATAAATACACGTTCCCATGGGACAATCACATCATCGAAAACTACAATTGTATCCATTTCCTCATATTTGGAGCTAAGTGGATAATCGAACGAAGATTCCCCACCAACTAATGACTCCCGACATATAAATTTTACACCCTTCGTGTTACTTGGTATGGAGAACAAATAACCTTTTCCTTCATCTAAAACTGATCCAATGGAGTACACTAATATTTCATCCGTCATACCACCTTGCGTTGCAAGCAGGCGAGCTCCTTTTATAATAATTCCATCCTCATTCTCGCCTACTACTTTGGCTGCAATTGGCTCTTTTTCATTTTCTAAATAGTAGAAAGCTCGGTTCACCTGTGGCTCAATGAAACTGTGGGTTAAAGTTAAATCATTTTCTCGTACATATTCATAATAGGATTGGAGATACTGAGGGAAACAGTTACTTTCACCTTCTAGGAGTTTTGCGGAAGAGGCATAGGCCATTAAAGTTGTATTCATGTAATCCGGGCTTCTTCCCATTAAACCATTGGTTGCTCGAGCCCATTCCTGAACCATTATTCTTTTTTTTACTAAGTCCTCTTTTGTCTTTGGCTCTATAAAAGAAAGCCCAACAGCATCTCCTGTGCTCGGGGAAGGGTATGTTAATATATCTTTTAATTTTGGGTCATGCTGCATATCAAACAATGCTGCTTGGCTCAGCATCGCACCTTTAAATGCTGGATGCTGTGAAATTTTACCGGTAACTCTTTTTCCGTCAATCCAAATTTCCGTATTTAACTGATCTATCCGATCTATATACTGTTTTCCCGTAATAGCAGGCATACGCACACTCCTAAATGTCGCTTCATAAAAGTTCTTATCTGCTTATACTATTACGATTTTTCTTGAAAGGTGACAACTTGGAAAGAGCTATCATTTGACTTCATATATTCAGTATTTTAGGATAACTATTTAAGGGATAACTTTTATTCCAAAAATGCGTCATATAAAAATTTATAAAGGAGCCTGCAAAGTGAAGAAATTATTAATAGCTATCGTAGGATCTGTTATACTGACGGGTTGTTCTAGTCCTCAAGAGGAAGAGGTAGTACCCGTTGAGTTAATAGAAGAGTTACCAGAAGAAAATCAAGTCCTCACTGATTTACCCGAGTATCCTATTTTAAATAATATTATTGATCTGCAAGTATACTTAGCAAATTTTGAGACGGATAACGAAGAAACTCGAGTTATCTTTTTTGAAGATAAAGATGGCAATAAAGTATATAAAAGTGTTTTCGTTAAAAATGAGAGTTACTTAAAAGTTATAGAGCTAGAGGACGGAGAAGGAATTCTTTACAATGAGGTCATATAAAAACAGCCCCTAGAAGAATTTTAGGGACTGTTTTTTTTTGCGTACTGTAATTCTGTACGAGTCAGGATAGTGAAGAAGATGATTACTCCTCTTCTACCGTCTCTTTCTTCTCTTCTCCATCAACAAAATAGCTAATAGTATTTTCTGCCGGATCCACCTCGATAGGTTGGTCCACATCTACATCAATTCTTGTAGCTACTACTTCATCATCTTCTTTTGAGTATTTATAGGTTGCTAAAGTTTTGTTTGTATCATCACTTTCTTGAGTAACAAGTACTTCAGTACCGTTACTGAAAGTTAGTTTGTCTTCTAGGATTTCTATTTTCAAGCTGTTATCAATCGGTACATTTTGAAAAATAGCCCACTTTTCATCGGTTTCATTATACTTCCCAATTAATAGGCCTTGGGGCTCCTCTTTAGCTTGTGTATAAGGAATAACTACTTCAGGGATTGTATCCTCATCAAATTGTACGATTACGGCTTGTCCAAATTCTGGCTCAGTTAAATCATTTTCCTCCCACCACTTACTTTGGTTAGATAATGCTAGCCATTCTTCATCCGTCACCTCGAGTGAAAATTCCTCATCTTCTACAACTTCTTCTTGCTTGGTTTCTTCCGTTTGGTCTTTTTCCTTCCCTGTCGTCTCCTCATCAGAGCAGGCTGCAAGCAACAGAGTAAGAGCTGTGATACCTAAAATTCTCTTTTTCATAACCAATACCTCCTTTAAAACTGAATGCCCATACGACTATTACAAAATTCGACATTCATTTTATCTATATAACCTAAACACATGGATGATAAACTCATTAAAGGAAAAATTAGTATATTCATACTAATGTGTTAGCCAAAAAAATATTTACAAGCATAAAAGACCAAATCACAAGGACATGGTCTTAATAGAACTTTTTAAGAAGACGTGATTTGCCCGCCATTAACATGAAGGGTTTGACCAGTGACAAAACGTGAATCATCTGAGGCTAGATAAACAAAGGTAGGTGCTAGCTCGAAAGGTTGACCTTGTCGTTCCATCGGATTTCCAGCTTGTGTAACCTCATCTGCTGAAAAACTAGCAGGGATCAACGGTGTCCATATTCTCCCCGGTGCAATTGCATTGACCCTAATCCCTTGGCTTACTAGGTTATTGGCAAGGGCGCGAGTAAACCCTACATTTGCTGCTTTAGTAGCCGTATAATCCATTAAATGCTTATGGCCTTCATATGCAACGACGGAAGCAGTATTGATAATAGAGCTCCCGGGCTTAAGATGTGGTATAGCTGCTCGTGTGGTGTAGAAATGGGAATAAATATTAACTTTAAACGTATCGTCAAATTGCTCATCTGTAATATCTAAAAGACTTAGCTGCTGGAATTGAATTCCTACATGATTACATAAAACATCTAACTGTCCAAAAGCTTGAACAGTTGCATCTACTATATACTTACAATGCTCCTTGTCTCGCAAATCTCCCGGCAACAGTAAACAACGTTGCCCAAGCTCCTCGATCCTATTTCTTGTACGATAGGCATCTTCGTGCTCATCAAGATAAGCGATGGCAACGTCTGCTCCTTCCTTTGCAAACGCAATAGCTGCGGCCGCTCCCATCCCACTGTCTCCCCCTGTTATTAAGACAGCCTTGCCAAGTAACTTACCCGTTCCCGTATAGTTAGGATTCTCTATAATTGGCCTTGGATGCATCAGACTTTCCAGACCAGGCTGTCTTAACTGACGCTGCTCCGGCACCGTAATTGGAACTTCCTGAAACTTTGTTATTTTGCCGTAGTTTGGGTTCATAGGGTACTTTTGATTGTGCTCATGTTGTTCGGACAATAATATCTCCCTTCTTGTTTAATCCTCGAACTACTTTATGTGTACTTACCTATATCGGTGATAATAATCTTCGTGCTGTGCCTACTTTTCGATGAAAGAATAAATTATTATTTAAAAGGAGGAATGCAGTTGAACAATCATTTGTTAATACTTAACCAAGGGGCAGAAACACTACTCACGAATTACTCCAGTGCAAAGGTAAATGTACAATATAACTCTAACGCCAAGCCCTTTAAGCTACCCGAAATTGGAGCAAAACCCCCATTTTATTGTCATCCAAGCTTTGAAGCCTATTATCCGGTTCTTTAATAGCTATAAACTACAAAGCCCTTCTCCGTGACGAGGAAGGGCTTCTTGAAGTATTTAACACTATGATATTCGAGCTTTCCTTCCAACTTTGCAAACATAGTCCATTAGCTTACTATGTGCTATCGGAAACAACGAAAAAAAGATATCCATTGTTCGTCTCATAGGCATTGGACAAATGATAGGGGTGTTATGATGAACACCATTTAGTGTAATCTTTGCTAGCTTTTCAGGAGTCATTAACTTCTGCTTTTTCATCTGTTGAATCATTTTATGCTTATCCATATTAATAGCTACAGCATTTGAAAAGATGGGCGTATCTACAAACGTGGGACAAAGTACACTTACTTTCACACCATGTTCTTTTGCCTCATAATGCAACGAGGTTGTGAGCCCAATTACAGCATGTTTCGTAGCGGCGTATGCTGCAGTCAGAGGAGCCGGGCCCAATCCTGCTGCCGAGGAAGTATTTACAATGTGACCAAAGCCTTGCTCTTTCATGATCTTGTAGCCAATCTGTGTCCCATGAATGACTCCCCATAGATTGATATTTACGATATGTTTCCAATCCTCTATTGAAACATCATACAACTCACCATACATAGTAATACCTGCGTTATTAAACAGATAATCCAGCCTGCCATATTCGTTAAAAGTATTCTGTACCAACTCTTCCATCCTTACTTGATCAGCTACATCCACATACTCATACCGCCCACAGCTCTGTTGTCGGTTAAGCTCATCCTCCACAACTTTACCTTCTATCTTATTTACATCTGCTATTATGACAAACACCTGTTGAGTGATGAGTTCTTCGCAAATTGCTTTACCAATTCCGGAGGCTCCACCAGTAACAATCGCAACTTTTCTTTTTGCTTCCATCCTTAAGAAACTTCCATAATTGAAATATCACCAAGTGTACTTCTCATCACACTGGCATACTCATCTGCAACAATTCTTGCTCCGGTGCTGTTTAGATGTATTCCATCTAAGGTAAGTTTTAAACCACGCTGGCTTGATAATCGATCAATCCTTGCTTCACTTTTGTAGAAGAATACATCAAACATAACTCGAAATGGATTAGTTGAAATATAAGTGGAGCTGTCGCTGTTAGCCAATTCTTTCTCAAAAATGGCATGAAGATTCATATAATCTATTAGCTCTTTTTCACTTAAAGATTTGATAAGAGCAGATAATTCTTTAATTTCCTTGTTAGTATGATTTTCAAGCTGTTCACCTACTATAGAGGGTGAAACCGTCACCACCTTCTTGGTAGTAGGAATTACCATTTCTAAAACTTGCTGGTAAAGCTTTATAAATTCATCATGATGTTCAGCTACTGGTTGCGCCTGAACCTTCAAAAGCTTTGAATACACGTCATTCGTACCAACCCAAAGAAAAACCAAATCAAAATTAGAATCTAACTCTGTTTTGATAAGGCGACTATATAGACTTTTTACAGTCTCCCCTGGTTTTCCAAGATTCACAAAAGAACCATTTGGAAATTTCTCTTTTAAAATATTTACAAACGAAACGCCAGGTCGCCCCTCTGTTAAACTGTCACCAATTAATGCAACTTTCATATCAGTTTCCCCTTTTCTTTATTGAACTTAAAAATATAGTGATTGCTTGTTCAAATAAAGGCTCAAGTGACTGTAATGGCTGTGTATTGGTCAATTGACATAATCCCCCGAGCCAAGTTCCTAACAGAGCAGTCCATTCATCAACATTGCCGTTTTCGAACTCACCACATTCAATTCCTTCTATAAAGATTGAACGATAAGAGCTCATTGGCACTACCGCAAGTTCATATAACTTTCGGACCGATTCCAATGATGATTTAGGATTAGCTGCCAATTCCTCTCCAGCTTTAAGCAATGGAGTTTGATAATTGTACAAAACATGCTTGGCCATTCCGTACCATTTTTCAGTGGCTGATGAATAATTTTGTTCGACATCCGTCCATTTTGAATACCAATCATGCATGGAATTCTGTGCTAATAGGACAAACAACTTCTCTTTGTTTTCAAAATGATAGTAAATGTGACCTTTACTAAATCCAGAAGCTTTAGAAACGTCTGCGATTGAGGTCTGATTATAGCCATGTAATGAAAACAATTCAAAAGCCTTTTCCTTAATGATCCGTTTTGCCTCTTCGCTGTCATAACGCCTACTCAATACAAAATAATCTCCTTCCGTTAATTTGAACGACCGTTCTAATTTCATTGTATGATTAATCCTTTTAAAATGGAAGTTTTTTCTGAATTTTTCATTTACTTTACAACTTTGAATAGCATAGATGAAGAGAAGAAGGACTTCAACCTATTTTTATAGAATAGTAATGTAGTATCGCTTTAATGTTTTTTTCAGTTACATATTTTTCGATAAGGAGTGGCATTTTTGCAAGTTTTTTTTAGGTATAATTGGGAAGTAAGAGAAGATTGGTATCGTTGGTGTGAGGACTTAAGTGAAGAG
Organism: Psychrobacillus sp.; assembly: GCA_040274765.1. Classification (GTDB taxonomy): domain Bacteria; phylum Bacillota; class Bacilli; order Bacillales_A; family Planococcaceae; genus Psychrobacillus. The sequence goes on along the minus strand of JBEMAY010000007.1, from coordinate 48,129 downwards.
GAGCTTCTGCAAAATCGAATAGGTGGAATGGGAAGTATATTGCACACACTTTTCCATATAGTTGATGTCGAATGGAGCTGGATACGTCTCTTACAAGGGAAAAATGACTTCCAAGAGAATTTTGAGGAGTATAAAAGCTTAAATAAGGTTAGAGAATTAGATGCTCAATTTCATTTAGAGGTTGAAGACTTTGTAAAAGACTGGGAACCCAGTATGGAAAATCGTTTGTTTTACGATACCTTACCAGACGGAAGAATGGTGACGGATACTTGGGGTGAAATCATGCGACATACCATTGCTCATGAAATTCACCATATAGGACAATTATCAATTTGGGCAAGAGAACTCGGAAAAGATCCTGTTTCTGCAAACCTTATTGGTCGAGGTCTTTCCGCTTATTCCAAATAAGTAGCAAAAAAACGAAGCATTTTAATAAACAATGACACAGTAAAATGAGTTTGAAGATATGTTTTCTAACTCATTTTTTATGCATTTTAAATATAGTCCTCCATTTTATAAAATAAAAAAGAGCAACCATTCAAAGTTACTCTTCGCATAATTGTTTTTTGGATACCCATTCGTATTGAATGTCAGGTAAATTTTCTTCGTTTTCATGTCCTCTACTTATCACTTCAAAACCATGTTTTTCATAAAACTTTTGTGCATTTTTATTTACCTCAAATGTGTATAATGTTAATTTCCCACTAGATTCTGTCTTTGCTTTATCTAATAACATTCGCCCTATACCGATTCCTTGATACTCTAAATGAATATACAGCTGGCTTATTTCCCTGTCATTATAGGCAATCATCCCAACTATTTCTTCATCCATTAACGCTAACGCTATTTGAAACTGTTCCGTTAAAATATGATTTAAAAAATACACGTGGCTTTCGAAATCATGAAATTCTTTTTGTCCAATAGCCTGTTCCTTACTTTTCCGCCACATATCTACTGTTTGAACTGCGTATTTCGGATTATACGGAATAACTTTGATCTTATGCTGTTTCATATAGCCTCCTAAAACATAAAATTCTCAAAAAAATCTTCATCGATGTAAAACCCCTATTTAGCAAATAGTTTATAAAAGAGTATCTCTCTGTAGGTATTGCAGATTCTTTAACAGCTATTGCATCCATTCCATCACAAACAGTTTTTGTTCTTTTGCATTTGATATAGCAAGTATATAGCTATTATCCTCTTCCAATTTATATAAGTATTTATCATTTTCCTCAAAAGTCACAGGATTCTCTTGAAATAACATATTAAACCGCTGTGTATCCTTATTAATATTAGCAACATCTTTTTGAAACTTTTTAAGGTGTCCGGATACAGTGTCAAAGGAATCTTCATTAATTGGAATCCAACCATCTTTCTCCTCTAACTTCTTTTCAATAGAGCGATAATGAAGAATTTGAAAGACTTCTCCATCTCCAGGAAAACCATTTCTTGTATGGAATACAGTTTCTATTTTTATAGGCTTCGGGATTCCTACCTCCCAGTTCAACTTCCACTCAACATATTGTGAAATATAATTCCAATTCACTGTAATTAAAACGATTAATAATACTGGCATCGGAATCCAAATAAATAATTTCTTTTTCATCTAATCTCTCCTTAACATGAGTGATAGTCCTCTGAATGCCCTATTACGTCAGCCAAAATACAATAGATGCTTTCTTTAAGTGTCCCTTTTAGATTTCATGCTCCATAAACAAAAGCCATACAACCCCATTAAAAAGAAGGATAACAAAATCACCTCTATTAGAATCATATCTTCACTACTTAATACTAACCAAGTAAATATGCCAATATGGAATGTAACCAAAGCCAACAGTGTTCTGATATTGTTCTTTAATATTTTCTTTACGCTATTATTCATGGACAATTCCCCCTCTGTCCAACTCATCTAGACCAAATTTTATTACATAATATGGATAATGATTGTTCTTTCACAACTATATTCAAATTTTAACATAAATATCCAATTTCCATGGATTTATAATCATTTTATGTTCTATGTAAATCTAACTCATCTTTTTCTTTTGCGTAAGTCAAAAATAAAAGCCCAAAGACGATATAATCGCTTTTGGGCTTTCTTGATATTTATATTTCTTCTGATTCCTCTATTGGATCACTTATTAAACTTGCCAGCACATGCACTCGTAAAATAATTCCTTTCATCGTACCTTCCTCGTCTGTTACAACGAGCGGATACTTGGAATCGAGAACCTGTTGAATTAAATCTTGTACGTATTCTTCTGGATGTACAGTTTTAACTTCCTTCGACATCGTTTCTTGTAAGGTTTTCTTTTGTTTCATCCCTTCAATGGCTTGATCGATGGTAATGATACCTTGAAGTTGTCGCTTTCTGTCTACTACAAACGCGCTTGAGTTACCATTCTCTCTCATTACCTGGATTGCAACATTTAGCCCATCCTTCAAGGATACTAATCCATTAGGCTTAGACATAATGTGCTCGGCTTGAAGAATTTTAGTGCGGTCGATATCACGTATGAATTCCGAAATATAGCTGCTTGCTGGATTTTCCAAAATCTCTTCTGGAGTACCAATTTGCTCTACTTTCCCGTTTTTCATAACAGCAACACGGTCACCAATTTTAAACGCCTCGTTGACATCATGTGTGATGAAGATAATTGTTTTTTGCAGACGATTTTGGATATCTAGAAGCTCGAGCTGCATTTCTCTACGGATGAGTGGATCGAGTGCACTAAAGGGCTCGTCCATTAATAGAATGTCTGGATCATTAGCAAGTGCTCGAGCAATTCCCACTCGCTGACGCATACCGCCAGAAAGCTCATCTGGATATTGATTTTCATAGCCTTTAAGACCAACCGTCTCTAAATGCTTCTGAGCAATTTCCTGACGTTCCTTCTTGGACATTCCTCTAATTTCTAATCCATACTCGATATTCTCCAATACCGTACGATGACTAAATAATCCAAAATGTTGGAATACCATTGCTATTTTCTTTTGACGATAGAACTTTAACTGTGTCTTATTGTAATCGACCACATTTTCTCCATCGACATAAATAGCACCTGACGTCGGTCTATTCAATAGGTTTAAGCAACGAATCAGAGTAGATTTACCGCTACCGGATAACCCCATAATAACGAAGGTCTCCCCCTCCATGATTTCCATGGAAGCATTATACACTCCGACTGTGTGCCCAGTTTTAGCTAAAATTTCTTCCTTCGGTACACCTTTTTCTACCATCGGAATTACCTTTTTTGGTCGTGGTCCAAATATTTTGGAGACATTTTCTAGTCTTAATTTTACTGTCATGTTGCATCCCTCCTATGCTTCTGAAGGCGATTCGCAATTCCCCCGGTAACTCGGTCAATAATTATCGCTAGGAATACAATGCTAATTCCGGCTTCAAAGCCTAGCGATATATCAATTCTGTTAATCGCAAAGAGTACTCGTTCTCCAAGTCCCTGTGCCCCAACCATAGAACCAACAACCGCCATTGCAAGAGCCATCATCGTAGTTTGATTGATACCAGCCATTATTGTAGGTAAGGCTTGTGGTAGTTGAACTTTCATGAGCATTTGAGAGGAAGAGGAACCAAAAGATTGTGCAGATTCTACGATTTCTTTATCTACACTTCGGATCCCTAATTCTGTTAAACGGATTACTGGTGGTAAAGCATATATGATTGTTGCAATAACTGCTGGTACATTTCCAAGTGGAAAGAAGAAAATTACTGGTATTAAGTAGACAAAGCTTGGCATTGTCTGCATGGCATCCAATATCGGACGCATGATTCTAGACATGGACTTACTAAAAGCCATTCCAACGCCTAGCGGAATGCCTATTACAAGAGACAAAATTACGGAGATTAAAACGATGGAAATAGTGGTCATCGTTTCCGGCCACAAATCAAAGGAGCCTATTAAGAAGATAAATGCCCCATAAAGCAAACCTCCATAAATATTGTTAAAATACCATCCGATCAAGAAGATGATAACAATAAATAACCACCAAGGTATTGCTAATAGACCTGCCTCTAAACCTTTAATCATAGAGGAAGAAATAATAAAGATAAAATCAAAAAATGCATCAAAGTTCGCGGCTAAAAAATCCACGAATTTTTCTACTGCATCCCCAATTGGAAATCGTACGTTAGGAAATTCTGTCATATAGTGGGACTGCAAAAAGTACAGTCACAGGTCACCTCTCTTTTAGTTAGATTGAGTTATGAATTAGTTTAAAGAAGCTTTCACTTTTTCAGCCACTTCTTCTGACACCCAAGCTGTCCAAATATCTTCATACTCTTTCATCCACCAAATAGCGGCTTCATCTGCTTCCACATCATTTTCTTGCATGTAATCTAAAGCACTTTCAGTTAAATCATTGCTAGTTTCATAGTTACTTAAAAAGTCTACTACTTCCTTAGCTTGTGTTGGTAAATCTTTATGAACAGCAACCACTACATCATTCGGAGGAAATTCAGTTCCCTTCGAATCATTCCATGTTGCTTCATCGTATGGTGCGTCTTCTAATAGAGTTAAATCGTAGCTTGCTGTTACCCACGTTGGTGACCAATAATAACCTACCCACGGCTCGCCTTTTTTATATGCGCCAGCTAGATCTGCAACAATGGCAGAATCAGAGCCAGGTGCTAGATAGTTATATTGTTCGTCAAGGCCATATGTTTCAAGTTTCGTCCCCAAATACTCACTTACTACCCAACTAGATGGAGCACCGACCACTCGGCCTTTACTGCTATCTTCGGGATCTTGGAAAATTTCTGGATACTTCTCTAAGTCTTGAACCGTTTTTAAATCCGGTGCTATTGGTTCAATACCTCGTTCTGCATCTCCTTCTATCACGTAAGTTGGAACATATAATCCTTGCGCGTTATCAGCGAAATTAGTAGCTACCTTTATGATATCTCCACTTTCAATTGCTTTTTCGTAGACATCTTTAATGTTATCGGTCCATACTTCCATATAGACATTTATGTCGCCCTTTTCAAGTGATTGCATGGTTGCCGCCGTTGTTCCACTTGTTACTTCGGTTTCATAACCATAACCTTCTTCGACGATTGTTTGAGCTATGCTATTGTGTAGGCGAATACTATCCCACCCCGCATCAGCAAACTTAATCACCTCAATATTGTCCTTGCTTGTCTCACTGCCACAGGCTGCAAGTACTAAAAGCATACAAAGTGAAAAAAATAACATAATCTTTTTCATTAGTTTGACTACCTCTTTTCATTCAGTTTTTAAATTAGACGTTCGATCGCTCCTCCTTCAAAATCTATAAATAATTGCTAAAATCCTAAACAATTAAACTTCCCTGAATTTGGAAATTAAAGGACGTCTAATTTATAACTACTAATATTACTAAAAAAAATTGTATATTGCAAATTCACTTAATAAATGATTGTTATTATTCTACCTTTATCTGAATATTATGCATCATTTTTCTAGTCATTTTTCATTAAGTAATTAGTGAACCCTAGACAATCTATTCATATAAATGACATCGAAATTATTAATTATTTGTTTTTTGCTCGAGTGGAGCTTTGTCTAGGAGAAAGTAAGCAGATAAATAGAGGAGATTTTGAATTTATCACCGCTCGGGGGAGGTTTATCACCGTTCACGAGATTTTATCACCGTTCGTAGAGATTTATCACCGCTCATAAAGGTTTTATCACCGGTAGGGTTTATTTTTATATTTTTATCACTCCACAAAACATAAAGAAGCCATGAACGCTATGTCCATGACTTCTTTTACAATTTAAACCACTCTGTTTTCAGGTACCCGATCCTCTAATGCATCTTCAATGGCAGTAGCATTTATTTGCATCATAGCAAGTCTTGTATAAATACTGGCACTACCGATGTGGGGTAGCACCGTCACGTTAGGTAAGGTTAATAGTGGATGGTCTAATGGAACTGGCTCCGTTTCAAAAACGTCTAGACCCGCAGCCCAAATGCTTTTGTTGACTAGGGCATCATAAAGAGCCTGCTCATCAACTATTCCTCCTCGCGCTACATTAATAAGTGCTGAGGTTTCCTTCATCATTTCGAACTCTTTTTTACCAATTAAACCTCTAGTTTCTGGAGTGAGAGGAGTCAATATGACAACAAAATCTGACTCCTTTAATAGTGTCTCAAGCTCCACATATGTAAAGTTATACTGTTGCTCAGCTTCCAATTTCCTTGTTCGATTATGGTATAAGACCTTCATATCAAACCCTTTTGCACGCCGTGCGACTGCTTCACCGATTCTGCCCATACCTATGATCCCTAAGGTTGATCCAAAAACGTCCATGCCGGTCAGCTGCATCGGCGTCCAAGACTTCCATTTCCCTGCACGAATATCCTGCTCCGCTTCTGTAATACGACGGGCAGTTGCTAGTAATAAGGCAAATGTTAAATCCGCTGTAGTTTCGGTTAACACGCCAGGTGTATTGGTTACAATAACCCCTTTTTCCTTTGCAGCATCGATATCGATGTTATTATAGCCAACCGCCAGATTAGATATAATTCTTAGATTTGGTAGGCTTTCTATTAGTTCACGATCCACAGTATCCGAGAGAACGGTCCACAAAGCTGACGCATCCTTTGCCTCTTTTTTAATATCCTCGTACTTCATTGGAATTTCTTCACTGTGCCACATATCGACTTCAAATTTTTCTCTTAATGGTTGTACAATTTCTTCCGGCAATTTTCTAGTAATAAATATTTTATACATCCAATTCCCCCCCTAATGATTTTCTGACAATTTAAGCATCGCTTATAAAAGAAAAGAATTCAACCATATTTACTTTTAAATTTTTTTAAGCTATACTGTGGTCACATAAAAAAACAGATTGTGTAAATATTACATAATTGGAAAACTACATACCGTTTCTGCACTAGGGGTGCCCACTTTGGCTGTGATGAGAGCTTTTAAGGCTCCGATCCCTTATTACTCGATCAGGATAATACCTGCGTGAGGAAGTGCGGTGACTTTCCTTTTTTCATAAGGTTAGTGGCTGCATCTTCACGGATGTAGCTTTTTTTATGAAAAATTTTAGGGAGGTTTTTAGAATGGAATGTGGTTTAAGTCCAATTGTAGGGTTTCGCTTTTCCCTACATCCAATGAGCAACGAGTTTATAAGTATTATTAAGGGGGCAGTACAGGATACAGACACATCTAACGTATGGATGCATACAGATGACGTTTCAACTGTTATTAGAGGAAAACAAGTTCATGTTTTCGATGTGGCTAAAGCAATAACTTTAAATGCAGCAAAAACGGGTGCACACGTGGCTCTCTCTGGAACATTTTCAGCGGGCTGTCCGGGTGATACAGCAGCTGACGTTTATTTAGAAAGAGGAGATGAAGTTGCAAATAATGTTGGGACCAAACAATATGTATCCTCCCAATTCGCCTTATATCCAATGAATAATCCAAACTACATGGATGTTATCTACAGAGAGATTCAGCAAGCGAAAGACGCTGGTGTATTCAATGAGTCCATGCATTATGCAAGTGGCATCCACGGGGATATTCATGATGTATTCGCCTTCTATGAAGCAACCTTTAGCAGAGCAAGATCAGAGGAGTACAAGCATTTAGTAATGACTGTATCCATGAGTATTAACAGTCCTTCTCATGGAGATCATCTTCATGCTTAAATCGTGGAAGTTGAAAGAAATCATATTAATGTCGATTTTTGCAGTAGTGTTTGGAATTGTTTATTTACTATTCCTACATGTCGGGAATATTTGGTCAGGATTTATTGGACCAATCGCGTATGAATGGATTTTTGGAGTATGGTTTATCGTTTCTATTATCTGTATGTATATCATTCGCAAACCAGGAGCTGCTGTAATCTCTGAAACTATTGCAGCTGCGATAGAAGTGCTTTTAGGTAATGCTGTTGGACCACGTCTCATTCTCTCTGGTGTTATTCAAGGCTTGGGTGCAGAGGCCGTATTCGCAGCTACTCGCTATAAAAGATTTGACCTATGGGTATTAATGCTTGCTGGTGCAGGATCGGCAGTGTTTAGTTTTGTATATGGATATTTTTTAGGAGGATTTACTGTTTATACTACTGGATATGTCCTTTTCATGCTCGCTGTTCGTATTTTTAGTGGGACGTTAATTGCTGGTGTAGGCGGTAAAGCCATAGCTGACGGATTACTTGCAACAGGCTCGTTAAGAGGATACTCTATCTCACGCTCTAAAAAAGGTGATGTACGTGTCTAATGTTATACATCTCAAAAATGTTTCTTTTTCATTTCCGGATGAAGAAACTCCTGTTTTAACAAACTTTTCGATGTCTATTGAAAGAGGAGAGCGTGTTGTTATTACTGGCCCAAGTGGCTGCGGTAAAAGCACACTGCTCTATTTATGCAACCGCCTCTACCCTGACAATTGTGATGGAATAGTTTCTGGGAAAATAGAGCTTTTCGGTAAATCAAGCGATTCTTATAACCCAGGTGAGGTCAATCATCGTATTGCTACAGTCTTTCAAGATCCGGATGCGCAGTTTTGTATGCCTACCGTCGAGGAAGAGCTTGCTTTTACGTTAGAGAATTTACTCGTGGCGCGTGAAGACATGGACTCAAGGATTACAGAAGTATTGGAGTCAACCAGGTTAACCGCCTACCGACATTCCATCATTCAGTCGCTATCTGGAGGGATGAAACAAAGAGTTGCTACTGCGTGTGCACTCATCATGAAGCCAGAGATCTTATTGTTAGATGAGCCAATTACTCACTTAGATCCGTATACAGCAAAGCAATATATTGAATGGTTGGATGTACTTCAGAAAAAATCTGACATAACTATTTTAGCAATAGAGCACAGGCTAGACCTTTGGGGGAACTTCTTTCATCGTCGAATTAAATTAAAGGAAGACAGAACTTCGCTTAAAAATTGTACGAGACGGGAGAGCATGATTAGAGAAGAAATAGCTCTACAAGTAGAGGGAATCAGTACAAAAAACTTTCTCCAACCAACCTCATTTATGTTGAATAAAGGAGAGGTCGCCGTATTAGCAGGACCTAACGGCAGTGGAAAATCCACATTATTAAAAGCGTTGTCCGGCATCTTGGCTGCTAAAGGAAAGGTTCAGCCAAGCATGCTAGGATATGTACCACAATCACCAGAATTTTTGTTTGTTACAGGAAGAGTAAAAGACGAGGTCTCCTTTGGAGGAGGGTCAAACACAGTCGATTTACTGGAACGACTTGATTTATCTAGTATTTCAGATGCCCACCCCTTTTCTATCAGCCACGGACAAAAGCGTCGTCTAGCTATAGCGGTTATGCTTTGCCAAAACCGTGAAGTGATTTTGATGGATGAGCCAACTTCTGGACAAGACTCTGCTAATTTAACGGAGCTTTTAAAAGTTGTAGATGAGCGTTCGAAGGAAGGTACTACCTTTCTAATTGTTACCCATGATATGGAGTTTGCTTACAAGGTAGCGGATTCCATCTTACTGATGAAAAACGGAGAAATGTCAGGAAAATATAGTGCGGAAAGTTTGTGGGATAACAAATATTTAATGCTAGAACATCAATTACTCCCTCCTAAGAGAGGTCCTATTTATGCGCACTAGCCTTCACCAGATGAATCCGTCCGTTAAGTTTGTAATGGTTATGATTTGCATGCTTTGCCTAGCATTCTTTTTCAACCCATGGACACCGCTTGTTTTTTGGTTCAGCATTATTGTAATGCAAATATTCTTAAGCAATATATCCTGGAGAAACTGGGTTCTGATGATGCTTCCGTTCCTAATTGCTGCTTTTGGATATTTGTGGACTACACTTATTTTTGCAGAAAGCGGTACTGGACCTGTTCTTTGGTCTTTCGGTTCTGTAGAAATAACAGAGAGCCAGTTAAATCATGCCTTGTCCTTAAGCTTTCGAGTTTTAGCTTTTTCAAGCCTGAGCCTGTTATTTGCATTAACAACCAATCCGATTATTTTTATAAGGAGCCTTATGCAGCAATTAAAGCTGTCTCCTAAAATTGCTTATGGAATCATGGTTGGCTATCAATTTATACCACTTTTAAAGGATGAATTTATTCAAGTTCAACAAGTACAGAAACTTAGAGGTCTCAGTGACGACTCTAATGTTTTCAAAAGAATGCTTGGTTTGAGACGTGTATTAATCCCTATGCTTTCCGGAGCCGTTCGCAAGGCCGAGAGAGTGGCTTTCGCTATGGAAGCAAGAGGATTTACAGGGGAACCAAGAAAAGTTTTTTATCACATAGTTCCTATAGATAAGAAAGATTTTATACTATCGTTTTTGTTTGTTTGTGTTTTAATACTTAGCTGTGTTAGCAGTTTGTGGCTACCTTAAAAGAAGTGTCATCCGATGAGGATGACACTTCTTTTTTGAATGGACGTCACCCCGAAGTGTCCATTTCAGATTCTCTAAGATAATTTTTTGTTCACTGTCTCTAAATACTCCTCATCCTCTATCAATTTAAATAGAAAGAAGTCTATATTTTTTTGCAACGTGAGGCTTTGTAATAAGGTTAAATCGTCTAGCAGTATGACCATCTCCATTCTCTTCCCTTGCTTGGTCTCCACATAAATCGCCTGGTTAAGAATGAATGCTGTTGACCCCCCTTTTGCTCCTATGTGATGAAATTTTTGCTGATTACTTTCATGAACAAGCGGCCATTCCAATATATCCCTTAACGTATTCGTGATATTTGATGAAAATTCATTGTTTGATACCCTCGAAAGGATATCCCCATAGGTCGCTGCGGAAGCTCCGATCAGTCGGTCAGACCATATCCGTTGAAGATCCATGGAAATCTCAGATGCATCTGTCACTTTAAATTCTTTTGATTTCAATTGCTGACTAACTTCTGTAGCTAATGTTCGATATTCTTCCATAGACATTTCGTTAAGTCTATTCAGTAAGTCTTTATCGCTTAAATTCTCCTGCTCCTTTAGGTAGCTCGAGATAGCTAGGCCTCCAACAATAGGGTAAACCTCTTCATGGTTTTCTATGTTTAACTCTTCCATCCTATTATTGATTGCATCTAGACCCAGCAAATCCATAAGGTATTCCGTGTTAGCGTTGGAGCTGTACTTAATCATTCCTTTCGCTACTTCCTGTAGCGTTGTTTTTTCTGCTTCCAAGCTTTCTAGCCAAGCCTCATGGGCTCCCCCATCGGTTTGTGGAATATAATAAACATTTAGGTCTTCTAAATCAATAATAGTAGCAGGATCTACTTTTCCTTCCTCTACCTGAAAGGCATATTCTAGAGCAACTATTATTTTCACAACACTTGCAAGCGGCCTAACTTCTTCATCGTTGTGACTAATGTGTACTTCACCCTCCTTTGCAAAATAGAGGGAGGTTGTTTCAGGATTTTCTATAAGATGCTCTAAGACTATGTCAGAATCCGTCTTTCCAAAGAGATCTCCTAATAGCCAATAAACCACTCCGCCGATCACTATAAACAGACCAGCATAAATGATGAGCCTTTTTTTCGTGTATGTTTTTTTATCTAACAATATTGCAAGGATAAAAAGCAGGACAATTCCTATCCAAAGATTAAAATTATAAAATATAATTGCGCCTACAATTACAAACAAGGTGACCATTGTAATAATAATCCCAGTAATGTCCCATTTACTAAGATCTTTTGCGTTCTTCAAGGGAAGAAGGGTAAAAAAAGCAAATATCGCAATACCTATCCAAGTGTAAACGCTCATATTCTAGCAGCCTCCTATAGCTTTCTTTTTAACGTAAAAATGTTAATAGAATGCCATATCATTAATCCAGCAAGTAGAAACCATATTGCTAGCTTGTATGATTCATAGCTTATTTCACTAATGTATGAATCATAGAGTTCAATCATAAACCACCCAAACGGGGCAAAAGGGAAAATGATGCTATAGGATTTGTTAGTGATAGCGTTTCCTCTTTCATCTTTCCCTTCACTACCCCATTCAAATTTAAAGCTATAATAGCAGGCACCAAAAAAGATGATTACGTATATAATTCTAAATATACTAAAAGCTATTTCCATACTCTCTACTCCTCCTTATATTGAAATACATCTGATAATTCCACTTCAAATAGCAAGGCAATATCAAAGGCAAGCTTAAGAGATGGATTATACTTGTTTTTTTCTAGCGAAATAATGGTTTGCCTACTAACCCCCAACAGATCTGCCACCTCTTTTTGAGAAAGACCTCTCTCTGCTCTTAAAACAAGTATTCTATTGGTTATTCGTCTCTTACTTTCCATGTTTTGTCACCTCACAAAAATTGTAATATATTTTTTACTTAAAGTAAACTTTTTTTTACATTTTGTTAGAATTATATTACATATTCCACTAGTCAGAAAATATAGGTATGATTAATGTAAAAATAGTGGAGGTCGTAACATGTCGTCGGTAGCTCTATTAAGAGGGATCAATCTAGGAAAGCTCAACAAAGTAGATATGAAATCGCAAAAGCTTCTTTTTGAAGAGTTAGGCTTTCAAAATGTGCGTACGTATATTCAAACGGGAAATGTTATTTTTGATGGTGGAGGTTGCGGCGAGGAAAAACTGGAAGATGCATTAAGGAACACCTATGGTTTCGAAATCCCAGTTGTGATGAGGTCGAAAGCAGAAGTGGAAAAAATAAGTAATCATCCACTTTTCTTAAATGATCAAACCTTCGTCATGTTCCTACAAAAGGAAGTTACTAATGATCAGCTTGCTTTTTTAAAGGGAATTGTAGAGGATGATTTTACTGTCCTACATAATCGAAACTTGATAATCCACCATACTAAAAATTATCATCAAACTAAATATACAAACAACTTTTTTGAAAAGAAGCTTCAAATGGTATCTACAGCTAGAAATAAAAATACGGTAAATAAAATATTGGAGCGAATGTAACCTTTTTAACATAAGAATTACTTATCCCTTATCATGATTTATATAAATTTTTATTATCAAAAAATTCACATTATAATTAAGTTAATTCATAAGGGGGTATGGACCATGTCATTTACATTTAAACGAATTGATCACATTCAATTAGCTGCTCCAAAGGGCTGTGAGGAAGAGGCACGCAGCTTCTTCACGGGAATATTAGGATTAAAAGAAATAGAAAAACCACCACTTCTAAAAAAGAAGGGTGGCGTATGGTTCGAGCTGGGAAGCTATCAAATTCATATCGGAGTTGAAGAGCCTTTCTCTCCAGCAAAGAAGGCACATCCGGCTTTTGAAGTTGAAGACCTTGAAGCGTTAAAAATGCATTTAACCGATCAACAGGTAAGCTTTAAAGTAGATACAGAACTACCAGGGGCTAATCGCATATATATTAACGATCCATTTGGTAATCGTATCGAGATATTAGAATGGATGTAAGAAAAGGATAAACTAAGTTTTAAAAAAAACGCCTGTGAGAATTTAATCCCACAGGCGTTTCTGTTATTTAATTATCTTGTACTTCGTTACGTTTTTTCTTAAATAGCTTCGATAGAACCTCGTAAACGATTGGAACGATGATTAATGTTAGTAGCGTAGAACTTGCTAGACCACCAATAACCGTGATACCTAATCCTTTCGAGATTAAACCACCGCCGCCTGATCCTACTGCTAATGGTGCAAGTGCCCCAATGGTTGCAATAGCTGTCATCAAAATTGGACGTAAGCGAGTTGCACCAGCTTCAAGGATCGCTTCACGCATATTCATACCTTCGCGTTCCATATGAATGATTCGGTCAACTAATACAATGGCATTCGTGACAACGATACCAATCAACATGAGAAGACCCATCATAACAGATACGGATATTGTTTCGTTTGCAATCCATAGACCTGCAAATGAACCAATTACTGCGAATGGTAATGAGAATAGGATAGCTAATGGTGCAATACCTTCACCAAATGTTACTACTAATATAAAGTAAACAATCGCAATTGCTGCAAGCATTGCTACTCCAAGCTGAGTGAATGTTTCATTCATATCTGCAGTTACACCGGCAACCCCAACCGTTACACCTTTAGGTAAGTCTAATTTTTCAATCGCTTTATCTACATCTGCAGATGCTTTTGAAATATCATCATCTTGAATTGTAGCGGATACAGAAGCATAGTATTCACCTTTACTACGAGCAAGCGTATTTAGAGCGTAACCCTCTTCTACTGTTACTAATTCAGACAATGGCATTGTAGTTCCCATTGCTGTCGGTACTTCTCTAGCTAAAATATCATCAATCGATTTAGGTGTTGCTGTTTGTTCTTGCTGTACGATAACCTCTAAATCATTTCCTTCTTTTTCAACTGTCGTTAATACTTCCTCCGTAGTGGAAGGACTCAACATCCCAACGATTTGACCAGTTGTTAAACCGTACTGCAATAATTCATCTTGAGCTACTTGGAATGTATACTCTACGTAGCTGTCTTCCGCACTCGAAGAAACATCTTCTAATCCTTTTGTTTCTCCCATTACTTCTTCAACCATCGCAACAGCTTCGTTCAACTTATCTAAATCTTCACTATAGAATGTATAGCTAATTTCATTTGTCGACATGGACATACTTGAGAAGTTTTGGCTCTTCCATTCGCCAGTTTGACCAATGTTGAACACATATTCCTCGATTTCCTCACGAGCACCTGGGAAGTCTTCCATATCCTCATCAAAGATCAAGTACATTAATGCGCCGCCTGAACCTCCGCCCATCATTGCAGTCATGTCATTTGCGCCGTCACCGTTGATAGATACTTGAGTGATATCAATATCCTTACGTTTAAGCATCTCTTCTTCAACTTTAGTGACGTTTGCCAATGTGTCTTCTTTTAGCTCACCAGCTTTTGGAGTGTAAGTCAAATACATTACTTTTTCTTCTTCACTACCCAAGAAACTGAAACCGATTAACGGCGTAAGCATCAAGCTACCTACTAGTAATGCAACCGATACAAGCGAAGTAATAATTTTGTGGTTTAATGTCCACTCTAGAACTTTTTTATAGCTACCAGCTAACTTACCTTGCTCTTTATGATTACTTTCTGTTTTTTCAGCGTACAATTTCTTCTTAAATAAGAAGTGTGACATTGCAGGTACAATTGTAATTGCTACTAACAGTGATGCACCAAGAGCAAATGTCATTGTTAATGCGAATGGCATGAACAATTCTCCAACCATACCACCTACAAAGATTAATGGAGCAAATACCGCTACCGTTACCAATGTAGAAGAAAGGATTGGTTTGAACATCTCAATCGTTGCTTCACGAACAAGGGCACGGCCTGTTAATGGTTCGCCTTTTAAGTGAAGGCGTCTATAAATGTTCTCTACAACAACAATCGAGTCATCGATTACACGTCCAATTGCTACGGTAACGGCTCCAAGTGTCATAATATTTAACGTAATATCTAACCAATTTAATAGCAGTAATGCCATAAAAATAGAAACTGGTATAGACACAATAGAAATAATTGTAGATTTAAAATCACGTAAGAACAATAGAATAATCAGCACGGCGATTAATCCACCAAACAATGCTTTTTCAACCATTGTAAATACTGAATCTTCAATAGGAGCACCTTGGTCTAAGGAAACGTCAATCACTAAACCATCAATGTTCTTTTCTTCTTCTGCGATTAAATCTTTCACTGCATTTACTACTGTTACAGTGTTAGCATCTGGATTTTTTACAATTTGGATTGCAATTGCATCTTTCCCATTTGTACGGGAAACCGATTCTACTTTACCAACCACTTCAATAGAAGCAATGTCTCCAAGTTTTACAAAAGGAGATGGGTTTGTAGCAGAAGGTGTAACAGGGATAAGCATTTCTTTCAGTTCGTCGGCTGTCATGAACTTACCGTCAACCGCTACTGCCTGCTCGCCTTCTTCAAACTCAAATAATCCTAAGGATACTGCCATATCACTTGCTTGGATCATTTGTTTTACTGTATCTTGAGTTACATCTAGTTCGGCCATTTTTGCTTCGTCATATGTAAGCTCTACTTCTTCAATATGCTGGCCTGTTATAGTAGCAGACCCAACACCATCTATTTTTTCAATTTTCGGTAGTAAAATTTCTTCTACTGTCGATGTTAGCTCTACGATATCTTCTTCTGTGCTACTTACGCTTAGGGCTGCTACCGGCATCATATTCATGCTTATTGCCGTAATAGTTGGCTCCATTGCTCCTTCAGGTAAGGAGATCGTATCCAATGCAGACTCCAATGCGCGTTTTGCTTCATCCATGTCTGTGCCATATTCGTACTCTACTTGAATATTAGACATATTCGAATAGGAATTGGAATATACCGATTTAACATCCTCTAGTCCTTCTAACGCTTTCTCAAAAGGCATCGAGATATCTTCCATAACTTTTTCAGGAGTCGCACCTGGATAAACATCCATCACCATTAAGAATGGGATCGAAATATCTGGAATGGTCTCCATCTTCATTCTTGTACCTGAATAAATACCGGAAACAGTAATGATAATAGTCAATAACCATACCGCTAACTTATTTTTTAGTACAAAATTCACTAAACCTTTCACACTTGCACCTACCCTCATTTGACTTATCAAACTCATTTATTTATAATAATGACTAATTGGTCATTTGTCAACAATAACCATTGGGAGCGATAAGATATGGTAAAGAAACAATTAATAATGGATAAAGCATTAGAACTTTTTGCAAAGCAAGGTTTTGAGGCTACATCAGTCCAACAAATCACTGACCATTGCGGCATTTCTAAAGGTGCTTTCTACCTTTCCTATAAATCCAAAGATGAGCTCATCACTTCTTTGGTAGATTGCTTTATGAAGCAGATTATTTCAGAAATTGACTACTCGGTCAAAGAATGTTCACATTCTGACGATATGCTATATACCTTTTTCTACACTGCCAACAAGGCATTTCAAGAAAACTCTACTTTTGCTAAAATCTTCTTCAAGGAACAGACACATACGGTAAATGATGATTTATTAAAAAAACTAACTTATTATGACAATCTATTAAATGAAATTATTCTTTATATGGTAGACAAGTTAGATTTAACTTATGAAGAAACAAAATATGACTTACTTATTTGCATAAAAGGCTTTATGAAAATATATATCGACCTCTATCTATTCTTTGAATTACCAATTGATATAGACACGCTAACTAAGTCACTTGTAGAAAAGACGAAAGTATTAGCAAAACATTCAACGATTCCTTTAATCTCAACAGATAGTGCTCAAATTATGCAAAAGGTTATAAAGGAAAACACCGATAAAGATATGCAAATACTTGAGTTAATCAATCAGATTCTACTAGAAATAGAAGAGCCAATCGAAAAGGAAACGCTTCAAATTTTAAAAAATCACCTCCTAACCGAAACTCCGAGTCTCGCACTTATAAAAGGTCTTTTAGAGAATATTAAAAACCACCCTCAATGCAAGTGGGTTTCCTACTTGATTAGAGAACAGTATAAGCTTTAAAAAAAAGCGTCTGACCAGTTGTGTAACTGATTAGACGCTTTTTATATGACTATAAAAAATCTCACTTTAATTTTAAAGCCTTTGCATATAAGTTTCTTTAAAAGATTCTTGGTACTTTAATCCAAAGCCAAAAAGTCTATCCATAAAAATATGGGCTACCCAAATAATAGAAATTATAAGCAAATAATCTTTTAAAAAGTAGAAGTAACCTAATGTTAAAAGTATAGGAAAAATAAAACTGTGACCAACATTATAAATGGTTGCACCAATTTTATTATTAATTGTATAACCGATCATCGTAATATCAGGAACGAATAATAGTAAAAAAAACAACCAGATTGGAAAGTCCAGCTGCATATAAATAAAAAAGGAGATTCCGAATGCTAATCCGTTTTCGAGGCGAACTATATGATTGACCTTCACTTCAACACCCTTTCTAGCAGACTTCGTTGAGTTTTCCCCAAGCTATTTAATCTCTACCACTTTCCCCAAAATATCTTCTTTCGCTATTGGACCAACTGATCTGCTATCCTTACTTGTTAAAGGAGCGAGGCTATCTCCAATTATAAAATACTCGTCATTCTTTAATTGAATACCTTCTTTAGAGATTTCGCCTTCCCATACATTTGTAAAGCTATATTCACTTTCTAGTGGTTTGCTATCTATATATATGGTTCCATCTTGAATTTGAATTAATTCATTAGGCAAGCCTATTACTCTTTTAAAATGCATGTTTTCTTCGAGATTAAAAAGCACGATATCATCACGTTTAATTTCATTTTCTTTATAGTAGCCCTTATCCACTACTACCCTTTGCTTGTCTTTTATAGTAGGCGACATAGACACTCCATCAAATTCATAAATAGTTTCCTTCCCACCTACACAACCAACTAATAGTGAAATACAAAATACTATTAACATTATCTTCTTCATCCTATTTACACCTCGTATCCCTTTTATTAACAGTATATCTTTATAATTTTATCATAAAAATTATTTTCCACCTGCTTTTGAGGTAGACAGAAATATAAAGGATCGTACAAGCATCAAGGGATTGGATACCGCTTAATCCCAACAATTAAAAATAACCTCTCCATTAGTTTTCGGACGCCAATGCTTCACATTTTTTAATTCATCCTCTGATAAATCATGAGCGTTAGGATTAAACAGCTCATTTAAAAAAGCTGCTTCTAACACTGTATAATATGGACTCAGCTCAGTGAACAAATTATCACACTCTATAAATTGTAGCTGGAGCTCATTGTCATATAATACAATGGCTGCATATGGAAAATATTGATGCAGCAGAATCGACACCACTTTTTTATCTACCTCAATGTCCATACGAAAATAATTCAGTGGGTAGCTAGGTGAAATAAAACCAATTATTTTACCATTAGTCTTTCTAGCAATTTCGTATCCTAACTTTTTAAATAGGCCTCCATCCATCTCATTCATTTCAATCACACTCTTCGCTAAGCCTGTAATATTCATGGGGAGTCGCATTTTATTTACACCTCATATCATTTACTTTTTAACTTCATAATGTAGTTCTACAAACTGGTTGAAAGTTCTAGTTCCTTTCAATATAAGGTCTAACTGATAATCTCCTCTTTTAAATAATGGTATTCCTTTTCCGATGATAGTTGGGGCTACTGTTAAAATAATTTTATCTACTAGCTTTTCTTTTAAAAATGATTGTAATAATTCGCCTCCGCCTACAAGCCATATGTTACTTCCTTCTTGACTCTTCAGTTCGTTGGTTAAACCCACAACGTTTTTATTAGTAAATTTAACATCTTCGGTAGCTTCCATCGTGGATCTTGTAAATACGTAACATTCTTTATTTTTATATGGGAATTCTCCTGTTTCGTGTTTCATTATCCAGTCATATGTTTTCTTACCCATTAACACGGTATCTACCGTCTCATAAAACTCGGAGATTCCGTTATCACCCTCACCCTCTACATTAAATAGCCACTCTAAAGAATCATCTTCCGTAGCTATATATCCGTCTAAGCTAGCCGCAATATATAATACTAAACCTCGTTTATTATTCATCTTATCCCCCTAAAGTTAATTGACTTCATTACTTTCTATCATAACAATATTAATCCTTTAATATACAACTGACTTAGGTGCATTGGATCCTTCCTATTTTAATTTATATAATAAAATACCATGAACACTTGGTCCATGGTATTTACCTAAGATTTTAAGCTATTAACTTACATTACTCTAACAGGTTTGTATTTCTTCTATATTATAGGTCATCAAAACCGTTGTCGATTGCATTCACCTTTACATACTGGCGAGACTTTTGTTCGAAGAAATCTGTTTTAGTGCCATCTATATTGTCGGCGTATGCTCGAATCCATTTCATTGGATTTTCCACATACTCAGGGTAAATCTCATTTAGCCCAATTAGGCGTAGCATTTTATTTGCGCGGTATTTAATATAACCTTGCATATCTTCTATATCGATTCCATCGATATCATGGAGTACATAATTGGACCATTCGATTTCTAGTTGGACAGATTCTTTAAATTGCTCATAGACCCACCCTATAAATTCCTCATTATTTAGCTCTGGGTTTTCAGCTAGCGTCGCTCTGAACAGCTCTGATATAAACCGGCCATGCTCTAGCTCATCTCGGTTAATATAACTAATCATCGTCGAAGTACCAACCATTTTGTTATGACGAGCAAGATTATAAAAGAAGGCAAAGCCAGAGTAGAAAAATAGCCCTTCCAATAATGTTGTATAAGTTAGCGTCTTTAATATGTTTTCCGTCGTTGGGTTCTCTACAAACTCATTGTAATACTTGGCAATGTTTTGATTGCGTTTAATTAGCACTTCATCCGTTCTGCCAAAATCAAATGCCTTGTTTTGCTCATCCAGCGATACAATGGATGATAAAACATACGAATAGCTTTCATTATGTACAGCTTCTTGCTGTGCAATGACCGCCATAATGGATTGTACCGATGGATCTGTTGCATATAAGGAAAGCAATAGAGCTGTACGGGTTTGGGGTGCATCTAATGTAGCAAGTAGACCAATAATTTTTAAGTACGCATCCTGCTCCGATTCACTTAAACTACCAAATTGCTTTATGTCATTCGACATATTAATTTCATCCGCTTGCCAGTAGTTCCCTAGCAGACGCTTGTACATCTTATGCCAATGTGGATATGCAATATCATTCCAATTCAGAATACCGCTTGATTGCCCATTAAATATCCCCGTGGATTTGTTTGGATTTCTAGGTTCTAATGTTTTTGCCTTTTGCATGATTTAAAACTCCCTCTAGCCATTTAGTTACCATTCGTTCTTGGCTTCCTCTTGGTGACTGTTCTATTTTTAAGCCTTGGTATGAACTGTTACAATAACAAACTAATTTGTCCACCGCTGCGCAAAATAGCTCGTCTCCACCAAATTGAGTATCACCAGACCCGAATATATAACTGTTCTCTGGTCGATATCCTATTTCTCTTAAAAATTCCTTCATTTCATCTGGAATACTTCCCTGATCCCAAGTAAAAGTTCCTAGAAATACTAGGTCATATAGTTGTAAATCTGGTAGGACTCCGATACCGATACAATATATCTCTACCTGACACTCGGAATTCTCCAGCTGATTTTGTAAAAGCTCTGCTATTTCTTCCGTATTTCCGCTATAGCTCAAATAACATATAAGTGCCTTCATCAGCTCGAGCAGGACTCACATTCTATTAGCTCTACAGAAGTAGAACGTACATAATAGGTTGTTTTTAACCCACTTTTCCATGCATCTAAATGAAGCGATAGCAATTCCTTTGCCTTAATCGTATTTTGAACATATAGATTTAAGGAGACCCCTTGGTCAATATGTCGCTGGCGAGCCGCGTTTTGCTTCAATGTCCAATGCTGATCGATGAAATAAGCAGATTTGTAATACCATGTAGTCTCCGAGTTTAGGTCAGGCACCGTAACTGGGATTTTATAATCCTTTTTCTCCTCTGCATAAGACTTCTGGAAAATTGGATCTATACTCGCTGTGCTGCCCGCTAGAATAGAAGTGGATGAGTTTGGGGCGATAGCCATTAAGTAGCCATTTCGTATTCCCACTTCAGCAACCTCCCTGCGAAGCTCATTCCATTCTTCTCCTTCGTACTGGCGCTTTTCAAAATAAGCACCTGTTTGCCATTCCGAGCCTACGAATAAAGGATAAGCTCCCTTTTCTTTAGCAAGACTTGCGGATGCCTTAATAGTTAAATAAGCAATTCTTTCGTATAGTCTATCCGCAAGTTCAACCGCTTCCTCTGACTCCCAGCGAATCTGCTTAAGTGCTAGTAAATGATGCCACCCGAATGTCCCAAGACCAATGCCTCGATATCTTGCATTTGTACGCTCTGCCTGTGGAACAGGAATCATATTTAAATCGATTACATTATCTAACATGCGCACTTGAATGTTTATCAGTCTTTCTAATACATTTGCTGTTACAGCCTTCCCTAGATTAATAGAAGATAGGTTACAAACAACAAAGTCTCCAGGTTTTCTACGAGTGACAATGACATCATCCTCTAACTGGATCGATTCAAACGTTGTTGCGCTCTGATTTTGAAAAATTTCTGTACAGAGGTTGCTACTATAAATCATTCCCTCATGCTTATTTGGGTTGCTCCGATTTACTTCATCTCGGTAAAACATATATGGTACCCCTGTTTCTAGCTGAGACCGCATAATTCTTTTCATCAAGTCGATTGCTTGTACAGTTTCACGTGATAGGCGTTGGTCATTCACACATTCCTCATATTTTTCGCGGAATGACCCTTCTCCTCGTTTCTCATCATAGAAATCCTCCAATGAATAGCCCATTACCTGACGGACCTCATGCGGGTCAAATAAATGCCATTCCTCCCTTGCATCTACCTTCTCCATAAATAAATCCGGCAAGCATATACCTGTGAAAATGTCGTGTGCTCGAAGGCGATCATCTCCATTGTTTAGGCGTAGGTCTAAAAACGTAAAGATGTCCTTATGCCAAGCATCCAAGTAAACAGCTACGGCCCCTTGTCGTTGTCCAAGCTGATCAACGCTGACTGCCGTATTATTCAACTGCTTAATCCAAGGAAGCACTCCACTAGATGCTCCTACAAACCCTCTGATTGAAGACCCTCTACTACGCACCTTCCCCATGTATACACCAATACCCCCTCCAAATTTTGATAGAGTGGCCACGTCTGTATTACTGTCGTAGATACCTTGAAGACTATCATCCACCGTATCTATAAAGCAGCTAGAAAGCTGTCCATGTGGTTTTCCAGCATTAGATAGGGTTGGAGTAGCAACCGTCATATATAAATTGCTCATTGCCCAATAAGCTTCCTTTATTTTCTCGAGACGGTTTTCTTTTTCGTCCTTCATAAGTGTCATAGCTATGACAAGCCAGCGTTCTTGTGGCAGCTCTACCATATCCTTATTAAAATCCTTCGCTACATACCGATCTAAAAGGGTTTTTAAGGCTATATAGGTAAATAGGAAATCTCTTTTAGAAACAAGGAGCTCCCCTAATTGCTCTAATTCCTCATTCGAATAATTTTCCATAATAGAGGGATTATATATTCCCTTTTTAGTAAGGCTCCGTACGTTCTCTGCAAATTTTGTATAGACGGCATCTGTGGTTGTGTTTCTTCTTTCCGCTTGCTGCGAATATACTTCTGCTAAATAAATACGTGCTGCCACAAATGTCCAAAATGGCTCCTGTTCATCTAAAAAGCTCAATGCCTCTAGTGACATAGCCTTAGACCATGTCGATATCATACCTTCTGGGTGTTTTTGCAGCCACTTGTGATGCGACTTAACTAAGGGTGCTAACTTTTCTTCCCCAAATTCTACTATTAATTGCTGTAATACCTGCTGTTTTTCTGTATTCATAATTATTGCCAATTTAAATTCCTCCCTATTTTTTTATATACAAAAAAGCGATGCCTCTAGCCTCTTCGGCTGAGTCATCGCTCATGATTTTAAAGTAGGAAACAACAAGACATATCGTTCGTTTTAAGATAGAGTCTCTCGCCCCCACCTCTCAACCCCCGAAGAAAGTGTTGCTTCATCGACAAAAAGGCAGGTCTACTGGCTCGTGCATCTTCCTCCCATTGGCCTTCCCACGAAACTTCGCAGTGGCATAATCAACAGTTGTCCGCACTTACAGTTGCGGGGACAGCTTCGGTCTTAAACCGAATTCCCTTTTAAACCATAATGGTACCTTTTCATCGTTTATATACTATATATTGTGTTTTGTTTACTTATATACCCTAACATATTGTGTTCAAACTTGTACATAGGTAAAAAGACTTTGTGTTAGGTCTTACCTCTTATTTTCAGAATAACCCAATTATAAAATTGCGAATCCGATATTTTCTGTATATTATAATTATAGTTACCTATAAAATTGGTAAAAAATCTTAAAAATAGGAGGTTATAAATATGATTACAAGCAATTCCACTAGGTTGACATCTAAGGACTTATTACCACAGGGACCTGTTGGTATAGGGGGGTGGCTAATACTTCCACTTATCGGGCTAATTACCTCACCGTTTGTTATTATTGCCTATCTCATGATAGATGTTTTCCCTTTTTTGACGGCTGAAGGTTGGGAGAGTATAGCTAGTAAGAGTGGAGAATATTATCATCCTTTATTTGGACCATTTGTAATAACAGACCTCATCATTTGTATTGCTCAAATATCTACAGTAATAGTATTACTCATACTTTTCTTTAAAAAGAAAACGTTTTTCCCTAAGGTAATGATTACCTGCCTTACCATCATGCTAATAATAGATATTCTCATTGGCTATATAAATTTGCAAATCATAGAGAATGTATTTGGATCCGATCCTTTAACATCCCAATACTATATGTTTAATGTAATACGGGCTATGATAACTACCTCGATTTGGATTACTTATTTTAGTAAATCCAAGAGAGTAAAGAATACATTTGTAGAGTAAACATACGATAGGAGGTAGTTCTCAATGACTGTTACTAATGTATCTGTCCAACCACATAATGGACCCTCAGGAATCAATGGTTGGCTCATTCTGCCCTTGATTGGTCTGCTATATGCGCCGTTTCACTATTTACTTAGATTTTTCAGCCACATAATAACCTACCTTACGAATAACATTTGGGTGACGATGATTGAATTAGATGTATCTAAAGGACAGCAAATCTTCATAAGTGTAACCATAGTAGTCTACTCCCTTATTTTACTTTTAACAGCAGTCATCTCAACCATCCTTATTTTTCACTTTTTCAAGAAAAAAAGGTCATTACCAAAGCATATGATCCTTTATTATATTGCCACTGCTGCGTGTAAATTTGTTTTCGGCTTTGCATTTGTTTACATATCAAATCTATTATATGGAGTGAATCATGAGGAACGGTTTGAATTCGCTGCAGTGTCTATGATGTCATTTATTTTGACATTTATATGGTCGAATTATTTCAATGAATCTCAAAGAGTTCATAATACATTTATTCATTAAAAAACAAGCCTGCCCACAACTACAGTAAAATCCTCATTACTAAATAAAAGTAGAAATGAGGATTTAGTGTAAAACTATTTTTCCTCGATATAAGTCAATGTTTTTCCAGTAAACCCAAATAATATAGTCAGGATCGGGCTAAGCAGGCAGAAAAATGCGAATGGTAAGTACTCGAGTGTTGTAACAGCTAATACATTCGTAATGAAAATCCCACATACACTCCATGGTACAAGGGGGTTTACAACCGTACCAGCATCTTCCATTACGCGTGCTAAGTTTTTATTGGCCAAGCCAACTTTTTTAAATTGTGCTGAGAATGCTTCTCCAGTCAATAAAATCGATAAGTACTGCTCTCCGATAAGTGTATTAACCCCAATTGCGGTAAATGCAGTTGCTGCAACAACAGAACTCACCTTCCTTAGCGAGCTTTCCACTTTCATCAGTAAGCTTTGCACGATCCCCAGCGTAAACAAAAGCCCACCCATACTTAGGGCAAGTAGAACAAGCCCAATCGTAAACATCATGCTATTAATGCCTCCCCTAGAAAGTAAGGAGTCAATCGCTTCCGTACCCGTGCTAGAAGTAAAACCGTAAAATAGTATATTTAATACTTCCCCAAAACTAAAAGAATGATGGAAATAGGAAATAAGTATAGCTACAACTGATGTGAAAGCCAGAGATAATATAGCAGGCACTTTCTTAATGGAAAGTATAACGAGTAAAACAAGGGGAATCAGTGTATACCAATGAATCATCCCTGTTTGGAGTAGTCCGGCTTGAAATTCATTTAGTTGCTCGAGCTGTTGTAATTCTTTGTTTGGCGATAAAATTCCATATCCAATTAGCGAAATAATGAATGCTGGTATCGTTGTCCATCCCATATTCCGAATATGTTCAAATAAATCTACCTGAACGATAGCAGATGCAAGATTTGTAGTCTCTGATAGGGGAGACATTTTATCTCCGAAAAAAGCTCCAGAAACAATCGCTCCTGCTGTAATAGCTAGAGAGATATCCATAGCACTAGCCATCCCAATAAAAGCAACTCCAATTGTAGCTACAGTTGTTAAGGAACTTCCTATCGATAAACCAACGATACAAGTGACTAGAAATACAATAGCATAAAAAAAGTGGGGCGTAATAAATTGAAAGCCTAAGTGAATAAGTGTTGGAATCGTCCCGCTCATCATTAAGCTACTAACTAATATACCAATAAAGAAAAAGATGAAAATTGCGCCAAGACCTGCTTTGGCACCATCTGCTAGTCCTTCTTCTAGTTTTTTGTAAGGTACTTTCTTCATAAGACCATAAGTTATGAGTAATAGAATTGCCAGTAAGATAGGCATATGAGGAACTGAATCAAATTTTATGATACAAAGTCCCATTATTGCGATAATCATAGTACTAAGTAGTGCCGCCTCCGAAAATGAGGGGGAGATCGTGGAACGAATACGAAACATTGTATATCCTCCTAATAATAGTTTTTAGGAATGAAAAAAAACCTTCCAATCCCTATAGCTAGGGACGAAGGAAATCTCCGCGGTACCACCCTATTTGTCGAACATTGTGTATGTTCAACCACTTCATTAAAATTGAGCTTACTTAATTGTTGTAATTCATCTATCATGTTTACCTGAACTTTCACCAACCGTTCAGTCTCTTTTTGCTGGGTACATGCAGATTACTAGGACAATCACTCATACATATTCCACTTTCGCGATTCAACGCTTTCAATCGCTAAAGTTACTAGAATTTTATCATGTTTTACCGTACTGTCAAGATGTATTATTTTAAATGCATTACTAACGGTAAAAAGAATTCGATAATTTCAAGTTCCTCTTCCTATACAATAAAACCATTAACTTACATAGCCAAAAACAAAAGGATGACCCCTGTGAAAGAAGTCATCCTTTAACTTACAAAAATATAATAACCGCTAATACAGCTGCTAAAACTATTCGATAAATAGCGAACGGTGTTAGCTTAACTTTATCAATTAGTTTCAAGAAGAAGCGAATCGATATTAAAGCAAATATAAATGCGCTGACAAAGCCCACTGCATAAAAGCCAAAATGATTCATCTCCACGTACTCCCAGTTTTTCAAAAGGGATAGAAAGCTTGCCCCCGCCATAATTGGCACAGCCATGATAAAAGTAAAATCTGCTGCAGTTTTATGATTCATACCTAATATTACGCCACCGGAAATCGTTGAACCAGAGCGAGAAAATCCTGGCCACAATGATAGACATTGTATTAGACCTACAAGAATCGCTTGCTTATATGTAATCTTGTCTAGTGTATTCGTTTTTGGATGCTTAGGTCCAAGTTTATCAGCCACAATCATAAGGATTGCGCCTAGCACTAATCCTATTAATACAGTCTCTGTTGTAAATAGATGCTCATCGATGTAATCCTCAAACAATACACCAAGCACACCAGCTGGGATAAGACCAACAATGACATGAGTCAACTTCAACTGTTCACCTTTAGGTGCATTCTTTATCTTATATAAACCTATTAAACTTAATAATCTTTTCCAAAAGACAACGACTACAGCGAGGATAGACCCTAGCTGAATGACAATTTTAAATGTATTAGCTGAGTATTCTCCTAAAAAATCTTTTGTTTGTAGCCACATATCATCTACGATAATCATATGACCAGTTGATGAAACTGGTGCAAACTCTGTCATACCCTCTACAAAACCTAATATTAATGCTTTAAATAATTCTAGAATTTCCATAAGATCTCCTTAGTCACGTTTTTTAAAATACCATACTAAAAATGCAATCCCTACTATTACGATTAGAACATAAACTATATTCGAATAGATATCCATATACCCGACGATATCCTCCCAGTTTTCCCCTACTGCAGAACCTACAGAGACTAAAACCGTATTCCAAATAAGTGTACCTAGTGTAGTAAATAGAAGGAATAGCCAAAATTTCATATTTGACATCCCTGCTGGAATAGAAATAAGGCTTCTAACTAATGGAATTAGGCGACCAAAAAATACAGCCCACACGCCATATTTATCAAACCAAGCATCCGCCTTATGAATATCTTTTATAGTAAGTCTCAAGAATTTACCATACTTGTTCACAATCTTTTCTAGACGCTCTACATCCAGTAATAGACCAATCCCATAAAGAATCGCGGCCCCAATTACCGACCCCGCAGTAGCTGCTAAAATAACACCTACCTTGGTCATCGAAGTTGTAGTTGTCATAAATCCTCCAAGCGTTAATATTACTTCAGAAGGAATTGGCGGAAAAACATTCTCCAATAAAATTAATAAAAAAACACCAAAATACCCAAACTGGTTCATCCAGTCTGTAACCCATGCTTCCATTATACTTACACATCCTCTAACTTAATCTCTACCGACCACAACTCTGATCGACTACCTAGTCGAATTGGTGGTCCCCAAAATCCAAAACCGGAAGATACAATTGCGTGCATATTCCCTTTCTTCCTATACCCGTAATCTAGTTCAAATAATTTTTGCGTAAAAAGGTGATTTGGCCACATTTGTCCTCGATGCGTATGACCAGACACGTGAAAGTCTACCTTCTCTCTCTCTGGGATGAGTAAATTAGAAGGTGTATGATCCATAACAAGCCACGGCAAATTCTTTTGCTTTGGTGCCAATTCAGATAGTTCTTTCCTATTTCTATTCGTTAAATCCTCACGACCTGTCAAATAGAACGTATCCGCCACTAAGATTGTTTCATCTAATAGCATCTTTACACTGGAAGCTTCCATCTCTTCTACTAGTAAGGGAATTTTCTTTCCATAGTATTCATGATTTCCTAAGACCCCATAATTACCATACGTTGAATGGAGCTGCTTCATCACCTCGGACATGCCCTTTTTTACAAACCAAATTGGGTCATCATCCACTAAATCTCCAACCAACAATACAAGGTCAGGATTTTGTTCATTGGATTTTCTAACAAACCGCTTTAAATGTGCCTTGTTCGATAATAGTCCAAGATGAAAATCAGAAGCGACGACAACTTTTAGACTGTTTACTGTTGCGTCCTTTTTAGGCATTTTAATAGTAAGCTCGCGTACTACTGGCGAAAAGGCATTATATGTACCAAGCAACATGATCAATACAAAGATTAGCAAAACGATTCCACCAATTAGCTTTAAATGCTCCGGAAAAATCCACACGAGTATACTTGCAATTGGAAATAAAAGAATTCCGTACTGCATGATTATAAGCCAATAAGAACCTATTATACTAAAAGTTCTTAGTCTGTGGTCAAGTCTTGCAATAATAATTGCATAAGCAACCAAAAACCAAATTCCCATGAAAAGCCAAACATTAATTGAAAAGAAAGCCTCTAACCATGTCCACACACTCCAACCAAAATAAAAAACGATTGCAGAATAAATAAGGATTGCTAACGCTAAAAAGCCTATTTTTTTCATTTGATTTCTCCATAATGTCTTTTCTCATTAGTATAGCAGATTTGGCTAGTTTACTCCTTCTCAGCCTCAAGACCGAGAAGAAAATCATGTTTAAGTCCGTTTAGCAAAACTCAAGGAGTTGGTAAGCTATAGATATAGACGAGAGGAGGAACAAACATATGAAAAAATTTGGTTTAGTCACACTTGGAATAATCGCAGGGATCGTGGCCTTGGTGAATCTTGGTTCACTAATAGGATTAGGGATATCCGCGTTATTCGTCTTTGCAGGTGTTCATTTCTATTTGAAAAGCGATTCTAGCTTATTAAAAATGTTTTGGGCGATCGTTGGTATTATCGGTTTACTAACTGCTATTACCAACATCCCTGGATTTGTAGGTATCTTATCTATTGTCGCACTTTATGTTATCTGGAAAAAGTGGAAGAAGGACGACATTTCTTTTTCTACCCCTAAAACAGATGACCCATTTGTAAACTTTGAAAAACAGTGGAACGAACTTAACAAATAAGGAGGAAACTAACATGACATCATTACTACAACGATTAAAATACTCGGTAGAAGCTGACTTACACAGACTATTTGATAAAAAGGAAGAGAAAAATCCATTAGCAATGCTGAACCAATACATTCGTGAGGCTGAAAAACAAACAGAGCAAACGGGAAAATGGTTAGAACGCCAAGCTAAACTTAAAGAGGAGCTTGAAAAAGAATTAGCAGAAACTCTTCTTATGGTAGAGAAGCGCCAAAAACAAGTGGAGCTAGCTAACCATACAGGTGAAGAGGATCTTATTTCCTTTGCCCAAGCAGAGGTAAGTGCCTACAATGACCGAGCTGTTACCTTACAAAGTAGCATTAGACAAACAATGGAGGAGCTTTTCGGTTTAGAGCGTAAGTACGAAGAGATGAAGCACAAAGTAAAAGATATGAAGGTCCGTCAATTACAACTGATGGGGAAAGAAAATGTGACTCGTGCCCACCACCAGATGGACCAGTTGTTAAAACCCGAAGAAAAGCAAAAGAACTTTGGAACATTCCAAGACATGGAGCAATACATCGAGCGTCTTGGACAAAAAATAGAAAAAGAGCATGAAATCACTTCTATGGAACAACGTCTGGAGCAATTAGAAAAAAACGAACAACCAAAGGCTGAAATTGTGTAAAATAAAGAAAAAGGCGTTTTTGAGAAACTAGGAGAAGGCAAATGCCTTCTCCTTCTCATGCATTACTATGCGAAGAAGGGAGAATACAAAAGCATGAAAGAAAACCAAACAAACAAGCTAGCTTTTTTTCTAATTTGTTTTGTTTTTCTCATTTTTATTGAGGCAACTATATTTGGGAATGGAAATATTATATTAGTTCTTCTTGGCATAGGAATGATGTACTTTAGCTTGCGTAAGCAGTCGAAATATATGTTTTGGCTTGGCTTTGTCTTTTTAATTTTAGCAATCTTTTCGATGTGGAGCCTAAGGCTATTTTTAGTAGCTATCATTGTTTATTCCCTTTATAAGCTTTGGAAAAACGAACCAATAAGTCAAGTTATTAAACCATTCGGAACTGTCTACGAAGAAACACCTAATAGCATTATTCAAAATAAGCTGTTCACATCCCAGGCTACTCCATTCCAGGCCTATGAATGGCAGGATGTACATGTGCAAAGCTTTTACGGAGACTATGTAATTGATGTAACCGAAACGGTGCTGCCAAAAGGTACGTCGCTCATTTCTATTCGTCAATCATTAGGAAAAGTTACTATTTTTGTACCGTATGAAATCCCGGTTCGCATCCACTATTCGACCATTATTGGCGAAGCTAATATTTTTTCTCGTGGAGCTCAACGTCTATGGAACCAAACGATTCTTGTAAAGGATGGCTATTCAAAGGATGTCTCTAATCCTACCGAGTTATTAATCACCGTTTCATCTTGGATCGGGGATATTGAGGTGGTTCGGAAATGAGAATAATATTCGGGCAAGGAATTTCTATTTTTACTTATTTAGTACTTATAGTTGCGTTACTTTTATATGTTATTTGGGGTTGGCCAAATGAGGAAGCTTGGTGGTCTTTATGGAAAACGACCTATGCGCAGATTCCTTTTGGTGTGTGGATTGTCATTGTCTTAGCATTTATAAGCTTCAGTTTTTCATTAAACACACTTCAAAAGGTACGAAGCCAGGAAAAAAAAATAGAATCAAGCTTACGACCATTATTAGCTGAAACATTTGAACCGAGTAAGAAAAAATTTACACAAACAAAGCGAATGCAAGCGACTGTTTCCCAACTAGAGCAGCTCATATTAACCCAACGTAAAACACTGCAACGAATTACAAATGAAAAGGCTGAAACACAGGACAAAATTATTCAGGAAAGACTTGTCCAAGAAAGACAGCGGCTGGCTAGAGAGCTTCATGATTCAGTTTCTCAGCAGCTCTTTGCAGCTTCCATGCTTCTTTCTACCATGGTTGAAACAGAGGAAGCTAAACATGGAGAAGTTCCGAAGACACTAATGCAAACGGAAAAAATTGTCCAGCAGGCACAATTAGAAATGCGCGCATTACTCCTACACTTACGCCCTGCTGCTCTACACAATAAAACATTAAAGGAAGGCTTAGAGGAATTGCTGCAAGAGCTTCAGGAAAAGGTGTTTTTCACAATTCGTTACCGTATAGAGGAGGTTTCCTTGTCTAAGGGTGCTGAGGACCATTTATTCCGAATCGCACAAGAAACCTTATCAAACACACTAAGACACGCTAAAGCCACTGAAGTAGACATCCTCTTCGTTGAGAGAGACAATCTAGCTATTTTCCGTGTACAGGATAACGGGGTTGGGTTTGAAGTTGGCGAAGGTAAAAATGGTTCATACGGAATACAAAGTGTTCGAGAACGAGCAGTCGAGATTGGAGCCACATGCAAGGTCGTGTCCGTGCCCTCTCAAGGAACAATCGTAGAAGTAAAGCTGCCTGCTGAAAAGCCAGTAGTCCAGCCTATCCATATAGATATTAAAAAGGCAGAAGGGAGTGAATAGTATGATTCGCATTTTGTTGGCCGATGACCATGAGATGGTACGCATCGGTGTTTCAGCGTATTTACAAGCACAGCCAGATATGGAAGTTGTAGCGGAGGCCGCGAATGGCCAGGAAGCCGTTGACTTGGCACTTAAGTATAGACCTGACATCATTCTAATGGACATGGTTATGCCTATTATGAACGGAGCTGAGGCTACAAGGGAAATTATTAAAAAGTGGCCGGATGCTAAAGTAATGGTAGTTACTAGCTTTATCGATGATGATAAGGTCTACCCTGCTTTGGAAGCTGGGGCGATCAGCTATCTTTTGAAAACGTCTAAAGCCTCACATATTGCAGATTCTATTCGTAAAACGTTAAACGGTAATGCCGTTTTGGAGCCAGAGGTCACTAACAAAATGATGTTACGCATGAGGCAAGGAACTGGTCGTTCACTACATGAAGATTTGACCGATAGAGAACTAGAAGTACTTCTACTCATAGCCGAAGGCAAAACCAATCAAGATATTGCCGATACTTTATTTATTGCACTCAAAACAGCAAAAACGCATGTCAGCAACATTTTGTCTAAGTTGGAGGTAAACGATCGTACCCAAGCTGTCATTTATGCATATGAGCATAAGTTAGTCTCTACAAAAAAATAACCAAACCTCTTTTGCTATCATATGCTAATAAAAAGATAGCCAAAGGATGATAGACAACACATGACTCCCAAAAACAATAATGACCAACCCAGTGAGCAGCCAAACTTAGCCGCCACTTTGGACTTCTTGGGCTCTGCCGTCATCACATTAGGTTTTCTTATTGGCACAATTGGTGAAGGAATTGCCCTACAAGAAATTTCGGAAAAAGAACAATCTGAAAAAAAATCTAAAAATAACCAGAAACTTCAGCTTTCTCAAATAGAAAAAAAACTGGACTACGTCATTAAAGAGCTAGAAGCGTTAAAAAAAAAGAGATGACCTATACAATTATAGGCTATCTCTTTTTCTGTTATGTAATGGATTCTAAAATAGTTTTTATCTTTAATAAATCACTCGTTGAAAGTTGTACCACTTTCTTATCATACGCACTAAATTTCTTTTGAAATTCCGGCTTCATTTGTTTTTCAAAGTAACTATTCCATCGAAACATTTTTATAAAGATAGAAAAAGTCGGTTTATAGTTGGCCTTTTCTAGTCTCAACATTTGACGAGTATATCGCTTAACTATCCGCCAATGCCTAATACTTACAGGAACATCTAGGAAGAGAATATAATCAGAGGCTTCTAATGCCTCGTCAGTCCAATCCATATGCACCCCTTCTATTATCCACTGATCTAATTCAATTGCATAATTTAGTAATTTGTCTCGTTTATCCACCGAATTTCTAATATCTCCGCTAGGATGTCTCGTCCAAACAAAGTTATCTGTTTCAAAATGAGGAATATTATAATGTTCTGCAAGCTGGCGAGCTAGAGTCGTTTTCCCACTTCCTACAGATCCCACAATGTAAATTTTCATCTGTTACTCCATGTTTGCTTGATTGATCGAATGAATGATTCCTGCATGAACACCCTCATGCCAGACAATAAATTGCACAATTGCCTCTACGGTTTCCATACTGTGTAGATTCCCTATTTCCAAGGTATCTATTAAATAATCCTGTAGTTTTGGTGCTAATAGTGCTAACACACGGTCCAGCTGTTCTCGTAAGCTACTAACTAATTCTTCCTGTGAAGGAGGTATCTCTTGCCATTCATCCGGATTTGTTCCTGGTGCAAAAAAAGGTAACCATTCGGGATGTACTATTTGGTAGGTCGGGATTGCTTTTTGAACTAAAATCTCCATTTGTACAAATACATGACCGACGTTCCACCGAATGGTGTTAGAGAATCCTTTAGGCTTTACATCCCATTCATCATCTCGGCATTGTTTGATTCTACCTAATGTATAGATTCTAGCGAAGTTAAGTTGGTATAAAGATTCTATTGTAATCCCCCCTTTATTTTGAGTATATCATTTATGGGAAAATTCTGTCTCCTGATACTTGTTTTCTATTATACTAGATGTTATGTTTTAACAAAAAGGAGAGATTACTATAGACCAGCCACTGTCATCCCCAAACAAATTGAAGTCTATAAGCGATTTATCCATAGACTTCCTACTCAACATTCACTCATTCCTCATTTAGAGAATCGCATATACAATCTAGAAGCGGGTTATGCTTCTCTACTTTACGACAATCAACCAATTTTTTACTACAACACAGCGACGGAGCATCCTATTGATCCTGTTTTACTACAATCCCAAGTCCAACTCCCCTTTTCCATCAAAAACCCCCTTCCACAAAGGAAGGGGGGCGTATTTCTTATTAGATAACTGGTATTTTGACAGTTACTTTAAACAGATCTCCATCTACCTCGGTTACAAGGATACCATCATGCAAGTCTACTATAGATTGAGCTATGGCAAGGCCTAGTCCGGAGCCCTCTGTATGACGGGATGTGTCTGCACGCTTAAATCTCTCGGTAAGCTCTGCTACTTCATCGCCTAGCTCGTATTTGGCTATATTTTTAATGACAAATACAGCTTTACCATCTAATTGGTCTAAATTTATATAGACTCTTGTATTTGGTAGCGAATACTTTAACGTATTGATAATTAAATTATCTAGAACTCTCCACCACTTCTGCCCGTCTACATAGGACATGATTGGCTTGGAGCCTATAGTCACTCGATAATCTAGCCCTGATTTATCAATATCCTCCTGGTGCTCTGCAACCGCCTGCTGCAAAAGCTGAGTTAGATCTACCTTACGTTTGTCTAGCTCGATATTTCCCGAAGCCATTTTGGATACCTCAAACAAATCCTCAATCAGTGTTTTTAAACGCAATGATTTTTTATCTAAAATCGCAATATACGAAGCTCGCTCTTCCTCCGTAATATCTGGACTTTTCAAAAGATCTGTGTACGTAATAATCGAGGTCAATGGCGTTCTTAAATCATGACTTACGTTAGTGATCAGCTCCGTTTTTAGACGCTCACTCTTCACCTGCTCTATTTGAGAAGTCTGTACGCGTCCTCTTAACTCATTCACATTGGATGCGAGTTTAGCTATCGGTGATCTTCCCTTCACCTTAATTTCAGAGCCATCATTGCCCTTGACCATCTCTTCGGTTTTCCCAATGATACGATTCAAATAAGCCATTCTAGATAATAAAATAAATAGAACAGGGATACCTATAAATAAAGTACAAGGAATCCATAATATGATTAGCTCTGGAATATTTACAATCAAGACCGTGCCCATTCCCCAGAAAAACACAACTACTAGCATGATAATCGTTTGTACTCCAATGGAACGACTCAAGAAAAATCCTTCTAATGATTTAAATCCATGAACTGTTAGACTGTTTTTCCAATCCGCTGTACTCAAAGATTCTTTTAGCCATGGAATTTGATAAATAGTTGCAGCTGTTAAGATAACCGCAATAATAAAACCACCAATTGGAATATCATATCCTCCATAATGAAAAACTGATAGTATTGCTTCTTCCGTAAATATAATTGCTAGAAACGCACTAACAAAAATGAACACCACTTGAACATCAATTGGTAAGCCTTGATATTTTGCTTTACCCTCATCAGAAATAAAAGTTTTGCGGTTCTTTCTCCAAAGGGAGACAAATAATATTGCTGAAAGAATTCCTACTACAATGACACTATAGAAAATTAGCTGGCGTGTTTTAAAGTAATTGTATTCATACGATCTGTTCCCACTCAGCATGCTTGCTTCTGATATGGCAATGGTACCCTCAAAGCGAGTATATCGGCTTCCAAGCGTGTCACTCAAATCCCTGTAAACACCCTCATAATAGTCTTCGTTTACAGCTAGAGAATAGGTGTTTCTCTCCTTTAAATAGCCATTGTCACTGGAGTATACTTTCTTAAAAGCCATTTTTTTGCCAATCGTTCCGTTTGTGAATACCTCACCAGTTTCCACATTTTTTAATTCGTAGTTAAAGTCATCTTTTTCATTTAATAACTGGTTTTTTGCCTTAGCTATGTTTTGGAAGTAAGCTTCCACTTCTTCTTCTTTTTCTTTTCGTATTTTCTCTTCTACGTATTCATCGCTTTCAAAATTCTTCTTAATATCCGCTATCTTAGCATCCCGTTCTGCTATGAGGCTCGCTCTAACCGTGTTTTCTACATCCTTTTCCTGTGCCGTATCACCCTCGTCAGATGTCTCCTCTGTAGTTGTAGAATTTATTCTATCCTCATAGTTACGCTCTATAGAATAGATTTGATCTTCCAAGTTTCCATAACGATTACGATGCTCTTCAATCTCACTAGAGGTCACTACGATGCTTTTCTTCACCTGTTCTATATCTGGAACAGCTAAAACTAACGGCACTAGCGCAGACTCAAACTCATCTAATTCCATTTGAAAATCAGAGCTATCGAAATAGTCTTTACCTATATATTCTCTGCCTAGATTAGTAAGCATAATAAAAGCACCAACAGTTATTACCACTAATACACTCATTAATATTATTTTTCCTAGAGGGCGCTTCATCTCGCTCCTCCTTTCATTAACTCAACAATATTTGTAAACGTTTTGCTAATCTCCATGATGGGAATGAGCTGAGACGTACAATAAAATAAACAAATTGCTCCGCAAAGAATAGCGGCTATAGAAAAAAGAAAACTCCATTTACTTGTCGATTTTATAGCCAACTCCCCACACCACCTTTAAGTATCTTGGATTTTTAGGATCTGCCTCAATTTTTTCTCTTATTTTACGAATATGAACAGCCACAATGTTCTCCGCGTTGTACGCTGGCTCATTCCATACTCGTTCGTAAATATCATGAATAGAAAAAACTCTTCCTGCATTGGTCATTAATAGTTCCGTTATTTTATATTCAATTGGGGTTAGCTTGACTGCTTCTCCCTCGACAGAAAGCTCCTTTGCTTCCTGGTTTAAAATAAGGCCATCTACTTCTACCATTGTCCGCTGTCCCTGATAAGTCCCAAGCTTTGTGTATCGTCTAAGCTGAGATTTCACTCTTGCAACAAGTTCCATTGGATGAAAGGGCTTTGTAACGTAATCATCTGCACCCACCGACAAGCCATGAATTTTATCGGAATCCTCTGCTTTCGCACTCAACATAATAATCGGTATGTTTCTTTGCTCCCTTATTTTAAATGTTGCTGAAATTCCATCCATTTGGGGCATCATGATGTCTAGCACAATGACATGAACCTCATTTTCCTCTAGTAGCTCCAGTGCCTCTATCCCATTTCCTGCCTTCAACACACGGTAGCCTTCATTTTTTAAATAGATTTCTATCCCATCTCGAATGTCTTGGTCATCATCCGTCACTAGTACAGTAAACTCAGGCATCTTTGTTACCTCCTCACGTTTGCTCTCTTATGATTCTTATTGTAACCTTCATTTCTTAACATTCCAGCAGTATAATTCTGAAGAAAATCTTAAGAAATTATTTTGTTTATTTATAAGTTGTGGCACTATAAGGTTTTTGTTTGCTCAACTAAATTATCGACATAATAATGTACGTTCAAAATAGAATAGAATATTTTCTTTGCACTCACGATAAAAAAATCCACCTCCCTTTTACAGGTTAGTGGATTCGTTACATGTTGTTCTTATACTTGTGCATAGCTCTAGGTCAATGTCCTGGTAACTCATATCGCTAATCCGCTCTATGTAAGAATTAACTAATTCACCAGAATGTTTTTCAACTAATTCATTCAATAATTGATCAAGCTCTAATTGTTCCTTTGTTTTGCTCATAATTAGCCCCACCTTAGTCCATAATCGTTATATCCACTATTTCATCCAGCTTAATAGGTATTAAATAAAATGGATCTTGCAGTTTAATTTCCCTATGCTTTACATCTATTTCTTCAATAATACCCCTGTTATAAACAAATTGACCATTTTTCCAACGTTTGATCTTTGTGTCACCTTTTGAATTGTAGGCTATTTCCAGTGTCTCTGATATCAAGACATAATCATATTCGGTCAATACCGGTCTAGGTTCTTTTTTTACTTCTTCATAATACTCACGAAGTAGTGAGACATGCTCCGGAAGCATCATAGATGTCCCCCATTTAATATTTCGACGAGGATCTAAAGGATATTTAGATTGTTTAATCCCTTTAAAAAATTCATCATGAATATTCATATAACCTCACGTTCCTTTTGAAGAACAGGAACAAATGCTAACACATTTTCGATTTTAAAGACCCTTTTCGTGCCTCTTAAAAAGCAATAAGCCTGGAAGGAGTCCTTAGAGACACTTAGCACCTTAACTCGTCTCTTACTGATTTCACCATTGTGTTTCATGTAAATCATTTCAGATAACTGATTGGCTTTCATTGACTTCAAAATTAATATGCGCACATTCGTTCCCTCCTATTACTTTTTAGTATACGAACATTTGTTTGTTTTTACAACTTGAAATTTTAGGGAAATGAAATTTTGTAAACAAAAAAACGCCACTTTTGGCGTTCTAAACTGTTCAGTTATCCATCTGTTTTTTATATTTTTCGTTCAAATCATTAATTACTTTAATCGCTTCCTCAACATGCTCGACATCAAAAACTTCAATATTTAACTTTAACTCCCTCTGAAGGGTCTCGGCTTCTTTAGCGTTTTCGCTCGGTATAATTATAAAAGGAAAACCATATTTTTTAACATTTTGCAGCTTTTCTCTCAAGCCTCCAATGGCTAAAACATTCCCCTCTGAATCAATAGCACCTGTAATAGCTAAACGTAGATTATTTTGTAATTCACCTTTTATAATGAGCTCAGTTAACAGCAAGCTTAGCCCTGCACTGTCTCCTACGGCTTTATCATGCTTAAAATATTCTGTAAGCCTAGCTTCTTCTTTGCCGAAGTACAGCTTTAAATTCTCTCTCATTTCTTCCTTCGGCGTTTTTTTGAGTTGGAGCCACTCAAATATTGTGTTGTTCTTATTCTCGTAAAGAATTTCATTCGTTAACTTAGCAACGTTTATAACCTCTAAATCAGTGTGGTTTCTTAAATACTTCTGGACCTCCTGTTGACTTTTCATGTTATCTAGAGGCTTTTCAGAAACAGAAACTATAAAGATTCCTGAACCTTTTATTGTCGGTCTAGGTTCTACGTATACGTTTGCTACGTATGTTTTTGTAACGAACCCCAGAAGCGGAAGCTCATAACAAAATAGAAGCAAGAGGATCGCTAGAGAAATAGTAAGCTGTTGTCTATTCGTCTTTTTCCTTCTAAATAGGAAGATGAAGATAGATAACATAAATAGACTAAGGAGCAATATAACTAAAAACGAGATACCACTTATAGCGTCTCGCAGGAATAAACCTAGTAACAGAAGATAAAAAAATATTGTTATAATGATGGGGATGGTATTTACTAATCGAGCATGATCTTTCAATATAGCGGTTCAGCTCCTTCTTAAAAGATTATACAAGTAAAGGGAAAGATTCTTTGTTAAGCTATGCATATGTTTATGAAAGTAATGATATTCTTTTTCAAAAATCAGATGCTCTATAAGGGGCTCAATTACCATTTCGAATCTATATTTAATCTATAATGACGGGTAATATTATATCGACAACCTACGGAAAATCGATCCGAGTAGAAATGCTTCTATTTAATTATTAGAGTAAATACTAGCTTCAAAGACGTCAAACAACAAGTCCAGGATACAGTAAGAAGTAGAGGATTTATAGCACGCTTAAATACCATTATATTCCTATAAAAGAAACTTAACTATCACTTTTTCGTTTATTTGAAACTTTCTGGAATAAAAACGGTCTAATATTTTAAAGGAGTGAACAAGATGAAAAAAATGCTTTGGAGTATGTTAACTATTTTTACGATTTTATTCCTTGCGGGTTGTGGAACTAGTGATAATAACGATGACCCAACAACGGGTAGTGAAACGCAAGAAAAAGAAGCTAAGATTTCTACACAATTAAATGTAGATGCTAAAGGGGAAGCAACTTTCCTGATTAAAAACCCTACGGATAAAGAAATGACACTATCTTTTCCAAGCGGACAAGAGGTTGAATATCAGTTACTAGATCAAGATAAGAATGTCGTATATACGTATTCGGCAAATAAAAACTTTACACAAGCATTGCAGGAAAAGAAACTAGAGCCTAATGAAGAGACTTCGGTTAAGCTTGACCTAGAAAATGAGCTAGCAGAGGTACCGGCCGGAAAATATAAACTGGTTGTTTGGTCTATGGCATCTGAGTTAAGTGAACAAAAGGTTGAAACGGATTATGAATGGAAAGGAACTGAAAAAGCAGAGGAAAACACGCCTCCAGCTGAAGGTAGCAGTACGATTACTCTTTACCGCGAGGATGGAAACGCTGAATTTGTAGAACCTTATGAGGTAAATGTTGATTCATCTGGAGATATGGTAAAACAAATCTTTGAAGAGATTGATGCATCTAACGTGGGCTTGCTGGATTATCGTTTTGAAAACGATGATAAGAAACTAGTTCTAGTTATGGATCGAGCTACAGAAAACATTCAAGGCACTGCGGGAGAATATCTATTTATCGGCAAGGTCCTTCATTCTTACTTTGAAAACTATCCAAAGTTAGAGGAAATTGATTTCGTTAAAGAGGATGGTACGGCTGTTGAACTTCCCCATATGGGAACTGTCTCAACCTTTACACGCGATGAACAATATACGAAACCAAATTAAAACTAGAAAAAGAGCTTGGATAGCCTCCAAGCTCTTTTTCTAGTTTATTCACTTCTATCATTCAGACAACGTTCGCATTCAAATAATGGAGATTCGACTTGCTCTTGGATGACGCATCCACATTCGCGACAAATCTTTGGATTTTTTTCACTTGTTGGCTTATTCATTCCAATCACCTCCTATAATTTTGCATATCCTGGAATAGTTAAAAATTCGATGAAGTTATCCTCTTTCACTAATGTCAAAAATAGCTCTGCTGCTTCCATATATCTACCGGTCAAATAGAGGTCATTACCGAAGTCAGCTTTTAACTTCCCAAGTTCCTCAGTTAGTATCTGCTCTACAAGTGGCATTGTAATTTTTCGCCCGTCCTCTAGCTTTCCTTCTGGATGTCGAACCCATTGCCAAACTTGCGTACGGGAAATCTCTGCAGTTGCTGCATCCTCCATCAAGTTATTAATAGGGGCTGCTCCGTTACCTCTTAGCCAGGAGGCAATATATTGAACTCCTACGCTACAGTTTAAGCGTAGACCCTCTTCAGTAATGGTCCCGGTTGGAACTTCAAGTAGGTCCTCAGCCGATACTTGTACATCTTCTCTTTTACGGTGTATTTGGTTAGGCGTTGGCATATATTCATCAAACTGCTCCCAAGCAACTGGTACGAGGCCCGGGTGCGCTACCCAAGTTCCATCGTGTCCATCCGAAGCTTCTCTTCTTTTGTCTTCCCTAACCTTTGCAAACGCCGCCTCGTTTGCTTCCTCATCATTCTTTATAGGGATTTGAGCTGCCATCCCACCGATAGCTGAAGCATTACGTTTATGACAGGTTTGAATACAAAGCTGTGTATACGCTCTCATAAATGGTGACGTCATGGTCACCTGGCCACGATCAGGTAAAATAACCTCTGGTTGGTTGCGAAGACGTTTAATATAGCTAAAAATATAATCCCAGCGCCCACAATTTAAGCCTGCAGAATGATCTTTTAATTCATATAAAATTTCGTCCATTTCAAAGGCAGCCATGATTGTTTCTATCAATACCGTTGCTTTTACAGTTCCTTGTGGAATTCCTAGCTTATCCTGCGCAAAAACAAAGATATCATTCCAAAGTCTCGCCTCTAGGTGACTTTCCAGCTTTGGCAAATAAAAGTATGGCCCTGTTCCGCGCTCGATCGCCTCTTTCGCGTTGTGGAAAAAATATAAACCAAAATCAAAGAAGCTTCCAGAAATCGGTTTTCCATCAATATGAATATTCTTCTCCATCAAATGGAGACCACGCGGACGAACTAATAACACTGCTGTTTTATCTTTTAAATGATAGCTTTTACCAGTCCCAGGCTGCGTATAAGAAATTGTCTTTCTCACTGCATCTTTCATGTTGATTTGGCCTTCAATCATATTCTCCCATGTAGGAGAGGTTGCATCCTCGAAGCAGGCCATGAATGCTTTTGCTCCAGAGTTTAGGGCATTGATAACCATTTTCCGATTGACTGGTCCAGTAATTTCTACCCTTCTGTCCTGTAAGTCCTCAGGAAGTGGAGCTATTGTCCAATCCCCTTCTCGAATATGCTTTGTTTCTGCTAGAAAATCTAATTTTTCTCCATTATCCAGCCTTTCTTGACGATCTCGACGTGCAATCAACAAATCCTTTCGTCGATCATCAAATGCTTCATGGAGAGAAGCAACGAAATTCAAAGCCTCTGGCGTCAAAATTTCGTGCATCCCTTCCACTTCATTACCTACTATTTCAATATTTTTTTCAGTTACTTGTTCCATTCTTTACCCTCCCATTTCTTCAATGATCAAGCAAATTGAGCTGTTTCAGTTGAACCTTTCATGGCAGTCGTAGAGGAAGTACCACCGGATACAACTTGAGAAACCTCATCAAAGTAACCAGTTCCTACCTCACGCTGATGTTTGGTAGCTGTATACCCCTTTGCTTCGTTGGCAAACTCCGCTTGCTGCAATCTGGAATATGCAGCCATCCCTTTCGTTTTGTACTCATGAGCCAGCTCAAACATACTGTGGTTCAATGAATGGAATCCAGCGAGTGTAACGAACTGGAACTTGTAGCCCATCTTACCTAGCTCTACTTGGTACTTAGCAATCGTTTCTTCATCTAGGTTAGCCTTCCAGTTAAAGGATGGTGAACAGTTGTAAGCAAGCATTTTATCTGGATATTGAGCATGAATTGCATCTGCAAATTGTTTAGCTTCCTCTAAGCTTGGATGGGAGGTTTCACACCAAACTAAATCTGCGTATGGGGCATAAGCCAAACCGCGGGCGATTGCTTGATCGATTCCAGCCTTCGTACGATAAAACCCTTCTGGAGTTCTTTCTCCCGTGATAAATTCATGGTCACGTGGGTCAATATCGCTTGTCACCATGTCGGCAGCGTCTGCATCTGTACGTGCGATTAAAACTGTAGGTACGCCAGATACGTCAGCAGCTAAACGTGCTGCTACTAAATTTCGAATAGCGTTTTGAGTAGGAAGAAGAACTTTACCTCCAAGATGTCCACATTTCTTTTCGGATGCTAGCTGGTCTTCTAAGTGAACGCCAGCTGCTCCTGCTTCAATCATTCCTTTAATTAGCTCAAATACGTTCAGTGGACCTCCAAAACCTGCTTCAGCATCTGCCACAATCGGTGCGAACCAGTCAAACTCATCCTCACGACCCTCCGCTTGGTCAATTTGGTCTGCTCGCTGCAATGCTTGGTTAATACGCTTAACTACAGCTGGTACGCTATTTGCCGGATAAAGACTTTGATCTGGATACATTTGTCCCGAAAGGTTAGCATCTGCTGCTACCTGCCAGCCACTCAAGTAAATAGCTTGGAGACCTGCTTTTACCTGCTGTACTGCCTGGTTTCCAGTTAGAGCTCCTAAAGCATTGATGAAGTCTTCTTGATGAAGAGAATTCCACAGACGTTCTGCCCCCTTGCGCGCTAATGTATGCTCAATTTGTAGTGATCCTCGTAACTTAATAACCTCTTCTGGAGTGTAAGGACGTTCTATGCCCTTCCATCTGCTATCCTCTTCCCATTGCTTTCTTAGCTCTTCTACTTGTTGTTGTCTGTTTGTCATATTCAACACACCTCTCCATTATTTTTTGATAATTAAAAATATGTCTTTTTTACTGTATCATAACAGTAACTTTTCTTGTAATCTAATATATAACAGAATGATTTGTTCTGTATCGGTTTTTGGATAAGATACTTTTTTTCAAGGATGAACAAGAAATAAGACAGACGAATAGTAAAAAATGAACTTGGAGGTGTATGAATGGAAATAACGAAAG
Source organism: Psychrobacillus sp. (assembly GCA_040274765.1). Classification (GTDB taxonomy): domain Bacteria; phylum Bacillota; class Bacilli; order Bacillales_A; family Planococcaceae; genus Psychrobacillus. The sequence goes on along the minus strand of JBEMAY010000007.1, from coordinate 3,654 downwards.
ACCAACTAAAAAGGTATAGCAACCTCTTAGAGGAATGGATTCCAAAAGAGGCTTCCATTGCAATAGCCGTTAAAGACCAGTACATCTATTACTACGCTGGAGAGCATGACCTACAATTGCAAGAAGGACAGAAGGTACAGCCAGGAAGCATTGCTGATTTAGTTTTTAAAAATGGCTGTCGAACAGAAGCTGTATTAGACGATAATTTGTTCCAAATTCCTTACTACGGTGTAGGCTATCCTATCGAGATTAATGGAGAAAATGCTGTATTAGTTGTTATACTCCCCCCTACACATGCTGTTACAAAGCAACCAAAAGTTCGCTTTCTTACTGGAAAAAAAGAAGAAGAATGGAAGCCGGTATCCATAGAAAAAATTGAATATGTGGAAAGCCTCCAAAAGAAAACTTGGTTTTACGCAGATGGGGAAACCTATAAAACAACGAGTACTCTAAAGGAACTCCAAAAGCGATTACCTGATCATTTCATGCGTATCCATCGTTCTTATATCGTGAATATTTCATTTATCGATCGAATCATTCGAGACTTTTCCTCCAATTTATTAATTGTATTAACCGATGGCACAGAACTTCCGGTTAGCCAATCTTATATAGCCGAGGTACGGGTAGTTTTAGGGTTTTAATATCAATCTCCTCTATAAATAGCCTTAAATAAATGAGCGACCATTTAGGGAAGCTCTTTTTAGTTTGCAAATCCATTTGTTTTCTTCAAGCAACTTCTTTATTATAAAAATAAGTCAGATTAGGAGGATAATCATGGAAATTTTGGATACATATATAGCTGCAACGAATACACATGACTTTGAACAGGTCCGGAAAGTATTGCATGAGGATGCCATCTATTTTTTCTCCGATCAAACCTGTTCTACTCTTCAAGAGATACAGAATTACTTTGAAAATGCTTGGACTGTAGTAAAAGATGAATACTATGAGGCTCGGAATGTCCTTTGGCTCCACCAAGGTGAAGACTCAGCGACATGTATCTATACCTATTTTTATGAAGGGTACGTGGATGGGGAGTATGTTAATGGAGAAGGTAGAGCTACGAATGTATTCGTAAAGTATGAAGGAGACTGGAAACTCATTCATGAGCATTTAAGTAACCAATTATAATAAGAAAGGAGAAATTTGATTGATGAACACGTTTATTGCCATTATCCCTTTAATTCTTTTCTTTGCATTCTGGTGTTTTGTTATTTGGTTTATCATTACATTGGTACTTTCGAATAAAGAGCGTAACGAATTATTAAGAGAGATTTCTAGAAAGCTCGATAACCTACCCGATTCCAACAAGGCAGAATAAAAAAGAGAGGGTAATCACTCCCTCTCTCCAGGCTTTGGTAATGGTAGCGTATTTTCTTCTACATGGCTTTCTGAGCCTTCCATTGCATCTGTATCGTATACATGTAATTGATATGTGAAAGTACCATCATTGTTCACCTTAATAGACATAACTTCTTCCTTGTCAGTTAAATCTGCAATAATTGGAATGAATTCATTCTTCTCAATGTCTAATACATATAGCTTTCCGCCAGTTGTTACCATCCCGTACGCGTAGCCGATTATAACAAACAGTCGACTTTCATCAATCCAAGCCACTTCTTTCGGTGTGTATTGCCTGTAAGGTTCTTCCTCCAGCAATTTAAAGATCCATGAATCCTTTGTATCTATGTTTTCGATAACTAAAGCACCGATGCCCTCTTCTCCAGCCTGTTCTCCGCGTCCTTCTATTGTGGCACGATATGTACCATTGGGTGAAGGAACCCATGGGGAGTGAAAACTTGGTTCGTAGTTAGATACTTTGGTTTTCTCAAATGTTTCGGGAGTTGCTTTATTCCTATCATCTTTAGACTCTGTTGCATACATAAATTCTACTATTTCTTCAGTTACTCCCAGGACATAGTCGCCCTTTTCCCCATCCCAGTATTCAGATACCCCTTTTATATATCCATATCCAGGAGCATAGTAGCTTCTAGCTCGATACGCATCCGCACTTGTCTCTACAACCATCACATTGTTAAAGGTGTCTACAGGCGTTGTAATCTTTTCTTCTAAGGAAACAATAACCCCTTCACCAAGGGTACCTCCATACCCATATGGATCTCCCACTTCAAATGGAGCTTCTAGTATCAGTTCTATGGTAGGTAAGGACTCTAGCTCTTTGAACGTCATATTCGTTGGAGAGACGCCCTCCAGCATTTCTCTGTAAACGAGCTCTACCTTATTGTCCTTAATCCGATAAATGTTTTCGAACGCTGCCCCTGTATTACTCACTATTTGCTGAACATAATCTGCGTTGAGCCAAGTTGTTTCGATAGTAGAACCGCTATCCTCATAGCCACCATCAAAAGTAGATTTGCTATTGGTCGGGAAATATTCTTTTAATAGTAATGTAAAATCTTCCTCATGATTTGGTTCCTCTATGGGAGGAATCACAGTGGTTGGCGGTTCCTCTGCAGGTTGAGCTAGCTTTTCTTGGAGAAGGTTTGGGACTAGTAGGAAGCAAGCAACAGCTATCAAACCTATAAACATTGCTATAGCTTTGTAATTAGCGAGATTTCCCGATTTTCTTTTTATGTGTTTCCCTTTTTTCTTTTGAATCTGCTCCTTCACTCTATTAGCACGTTCGGAGGTATCCCCTATTTTTAACAGCAGCTGTTGTTTAATATCATTCATTTGCAAGCACCTCCCATTCCCCATCTTTTAATTTCCCCTTAAGTAGTGACCTAGCCTTTCGAAGTCTTGTCTTTACTGTATTGTCTGAAATGTTCAAGAGCCGAGAAATTTCAAGGACTGATAACTCTTCAAAATAATAGTGGATAATTACTTCACGATATTTTAAAGGAAGCTGGAGCACCGCCTCGGCTAGTTCTATTTTTTCATCGCTTTCTATCATGAGATTTCGTGACCTTTTGGATGACGATTTAAATGAATTCGTTAATGTATGAGTTCTATATCGCCAACTCTTCAAATAGTCCTTACATCTGTTAATGGTCATTCGCGCAAGATATGTCTTCAAAGATGCACGTTCTTCAAACTGCTCGAACTTCTGATAGAAGGTCAAAAAAACCTCTTGAACGATATCTTCTGCTGCAGGCCACTCCTTTACATATAAATAGGCAAGCTTCAGTAAATAACCCATATGCTCCTGCATTACCTGCTGAAATCTCTGCTCTTCTATATAACTCAAATCCCATCCCCCTTCCAGTCCCTTTTAATAATAGACGAGGCACCTATACTGTACGTTTTAAAAACAGACATATTAATAAAAGCTGCTTCGACGCTTGCTCGAAACAGCTTGTTAATTTAAAAACATTATTTCCTTTGTATATGGGTTAAAGATTACAAAAATTTCATTGGAATCCTGAATAACTTTCATACGATAAACCTCTTTACGGGTCTCTGCCTGAAGCGTAATAGATCTGAAATTTTCTGTGACTTCTACGTCATACTCCCTCGCTACTATTTGCTTTGCTTCTTCATACGTATAATTAGGCTTAACAATTTCATATATCAAAGTAATACAAACAATACCTAATAAGCACAATCCTGTCGTTTTAATAAATTTTTATATTTAATCCAAACAAAAAATATAAATTTGAACAAAAGATAATAAAATTAAAGGAATGTAAAATG
>JBEMAY010000006.1:0-75568 GCA_040274765.1 Psychrobacillus sp. | reverse complement strand
GTAATTTTTGCTTTATTCATAGTAGCGGATTTAGCTCTTGGCCTCTTTTACTATAATAATGAGTTTCCTTGGTTCGCTTTAATCGGGTCAAGTATTGGACTAGCTATAATTGTTCTTTGCTGGACTGGAAAAAAATATATATACTTTGTCTCATTTTTATTGGTTTATACGATCCTATTTTCATTAATTTATAACTGGCATACAATTTTTCATTAATTAGAATATTTTTCAACCTATTGTTTACCTAAATAAACGATTTAACCTATTTTTAAACTTATTTACATTGGAGGTTATATTATGTCAGAACAGGAAAAAAAGTCTACATACTTAGATAAACGCTCATCTAGACGTACTTTTATCAAAAACTCTGGATTAACAGTTGGTGGAGTTGTATTAGGTGGAGCACTCGGTTCTTTACTAGTGAAAGACTCATCATCTAAAACTAACGAGAGTGGGATTCATTCAGCAACTACTAGTGTTAACTTCAACCAAGCACTCATGTATTTTGACAAAGCACAATTTGATACGATCGAAGCTGCAGCAGAACAAATTTTTCCTAAAACTGAGGTAGGACCTGGTGCGAAAGAATTACTTGTTGCATATTATATCGATCATCAACTCGCAGGAAGCTTTGGCCTAAACTCAAAAGAATATATGACCGGTCCTTTTTTCCCGGCAGAAGCAGTTCCTCAACAAGGGTATCAAACACATTTGAACCGTCAGCAAGTGTTTAATCTTGGAATTGCAGCTTTAAATGCAGAGGCTGCAAAGAAATCCGATGATAAACCTAAATTCGCTGCTTTAACAGAAGAACAACAAATCGAAATCTTAAAAGATTTTGAAGCTGATAAAGTTAAATTAAATGGAGCTGTTAGTGCATCCTTTTTCTTCTCTTTACTTAGAAAAGTAACAATTGAAGGAGTATATGCTGACCCTATGTACGGCGGTAACAAAGATATGGCCGGTTGGAAAATGAAAAATTTCCCTGGACATCAATCAAGTTATACTAATGTATTAGAAAAAGATGAATTCGTGAAAATAGATCCTATGAGCTTAAACTCTCAGCATCAACACTAATATAGATCATTAGAAAGGGTGAACAAATTTGGCAACTAAATTACCAAAAACAGATATAGTTTTAGTAGGGGTTGGCTGGGTAGGCGGTATTATCGCAGCAGAACTTACAAAAAAAGGGTATAAAGTAGTGGGGATCGAACGTGGTAAAGAACGTTCAACTGAAGATTACTTTATGGCTCACGATGAACTACGTTACGCAGAGCGTAAAGAAATGATGCAAGATCTTTCTAAAGAAACTATTACATTCCGTCACGATATGACAAAACGAGCATTACCTTACCGTGAATGGGGTAGCTTCCTAATCGGAGAAGGAACAGGTGGTTCAGGAGAGCATTGGAATGGTCAAACTTACCGCTTCCTTCCATATGATTTCGAAATCTATTCAGAAACTGTTAAACGTTACGGAAAAGATAAAATCCCTAAAGGGATGATGCTTCAAGACTGGGGTATAACATACGAAGAGTTAGAGCCTTATTTTGATAAATTTGACGCTATGACGGGTATTAGTGGTGAGGCGAATCCACTACCTGATTCTCCACAAATTAAATACCCTAATCCGCCGATGCTAGAAACACCTGCTATAAAATTATTTAAAAGTGCAGCGAAAGAGCTTGGATATCATCCATACCATATGCCTTCTAACAATCTATCGCAATCTTATACTAATCCAGATGGCGTTTCTCGTGGCGCTTGTCAATATTGCGGTTTTTGTGAGCGTTTTGGTTGCGAATACGGAGCAAAAGCATCACCAGTAGTTACAGTATTACCTGTAGCTAAAGAAACTGGTAACTTTGAAGTACGTACTCATTCTGTTGTACGTAAGGTTCTACACACAAATGGAAAAGCTACTGGCGTATTATACGTAGATATACGTACTGGTGAAGAGTTCATCCAAGAGGCAGATGTAGTTGTAGTATCAGCTTATCAAATGAACAATATTAAACTCTTATTAAACTCTCAACTTGGCCGTCCATATGATCCAGTTACTGGTACAGGAGTCATTGGTAGAAACTATGCATACCAAACGATTCTGGGGACTGCTGTAGGTTTCTTCGATAAAGAGTTCAATTTATACGGTGGTGCAGGCTCTCTAGGAGCTCAAATTGATGACTTCAACGGAGACTTCTTTGATCACACTGACTTAGATTTCTTACATGGTGCTACAATTCAAATTACCCAATTAGGAGATCGTCCTATTGCAAACAATCAGATTCCAGCGGGCGTTCCAACTTGGGGGAAAGAATTTAAGGACGCTTCTGTTACAAATGCAAACCGTGCTCTTATTGTTAAAGCACAAGGAGCTTCCCTACCTTGGCAAGATAATTACATCGATTTAGATCCAACTTATAAAGATGCATTCGGTGACCCATTACTCCGTATGACATTTAATTGGAAAGACCAAGATCGTCAGCTAATGAAGTTTATGGGCGAAAAATCAGCTGAAATCATGAAAAAAATGGGCGCAAAAGATATTAAAATTAATGGTCTCGAAGTCGGAGATTACGATATTCGTAACTACCAGTCTACTCATAATACTGGTGGAGTGATCATGGGCTCTGATCCAGAAACAAGTGCTTTAAACAGTTACCTACAAATGTGGGATTGTGAAAATGTATTTGTACCAGGTGCAAGTGCTTTTGCTCAAAACTCAGGATACAACCCAACTGGGACAGTAGGCGCACTAGCATATCGTGCTGCAGAAGGTATTGAAAAATACTTAAAAACTGGCGGATCTTTAGTTTAAAATTGACAAGCTTCTAAATAAACAAATAATATTTGCATAAACTTAACAAATAATTTCTAATCATAGAATTAGCCAACAACTTAAAAACTGCTACCTTCTTTCCATCAAAAGAAGGTAGCAGTTTTTTTATATACAAACTCATCCAAAATTACAACTACTCGTTTAGATTTCTAAGAAATTTGCACAGTTTTTATAAAGACTTCTCATACCTTTTGTGTAAATTTCAGGATGTTCATTATAAATCGAATTGTTGTGGTTTCCTTAGACCGTTTACTCTGCCAAGATTGCTTCCACTATTTCTTTTGGTCGAACATCGTAGGAGGACAAATCCTTAAGGGCGATCCACATAGGCTCATAGCTCCCTTTTTCAATAGAAGGACTTTTAAATTCATCTCCGCTCCCAGCACCAAAGGTACCCCCTATGATATCGGCTATATAATAATATTGAGTTCCGCTATAAGGTAGTAATTTAAAAAGTCGCTGGATACGAACATGTACTCCTAGTTCTTCGTATGTCTCCCGAACGGCTGCTTCCTCAGGGGTTTCCCCATCCTCGATTCCCCCTCCGGGAAATACATAATAGGTGTCAAAAGGTTTTGTTCTTTTAATTAAGGCAACTTTCCCCTTTTCCAAGATAATTGTAGATCCTCTATTTCGCATGTACATTCCTCACCTAACCTTTTTTAAAATTATAACAATATTTGGTGAACTAAAGTTGGTTAATATCTTATGAAAACCAACATAGAAGAATAAAGATTTCGAAGAATTTGACTATACACTTACTATGGATGAAAATAACAATATAAGTATTACATACAAAAACCTGCTTCAATCACAGGAGGAAGTTAAATGGATTATAATTATTATCAAGGAGTGCCAGACACTCAAACACTTTTAGGAGTTTTAGAGCTTCATAAGCATGTGTTTGAGGGAGCAGAGCTAGAGACGGAAAAGCTAAAGGAGAAAAGTAACTTAATCGTATTTGTAGCAAAAGATGAGAACCGTGTCATAGGATTTAAAATAGGCTACGATTACGGGAACCGAACTTTTTATAGTTGGCTTGGTGGAGTTCATACAGATTACCGGGGAAAAGGGATAGCAAAAGAACTGATGCGTAGACAGCATGAACTAGTAAAGTCTATGGGATATACAAAGGCTCGTACTATATCTAGAAATGATAAAAGAGGAATGCTTATTTTAAATATAAAGTTTGGATTTGATGTTATAGAAACGTTTATTAGTAAAAAAGGGACTCACAAAATTGTACTTGAAAAAGTGCTGTAGGGAGGAAACTAAATGACGGATTGCTTAGGCTGTATGTTAGCGAATAAAAAACAAGAGACATTTGTAATATTTGAGAATGATCATATTACCTGCTTTTTAGACCATGAACCCTTTAATAACGGGCATGTATTAATACTTCCTAAAAGGCATTATGAGGATGCGGATGACCTTGATGTGGAGGTGGCCTATTCTATCATGGACGCATCCAGGCTAATCTCAAAGGCACTCAAAAGATTATATGCACCAGATGGCATTACAATTTGTCAAAATGGAGGAGTCTTTAATGAACTGACTCATTATCATATGCACGTTGTCCCAAGGTACGAGGGACAACAGTTTGCAGAGTTTTATCAAGACGAGTCATTTGAACGTAATCTAGAGAGCATGCAAACTGTTACAACTAAACTAAGGGACGCTGTTAGGAATGTTATAGCAGAAGGTTAATAAAATAATTAGTTAAAAGAGTCTTGTCCATTAAATGGTAGGACTCTTTTTTATTTTATGGGAACTGCATAGATGGCTATGTGTTTAAAGAGGATGGAAGTTAATGTATTAATTTTTGCTACTTATAAGGAATCTAATGTATAATAACACAGTAGAATTCTAGAGTACGAAAACAAATAGGAGAAAGAGAGTGGGACTTTATGGGTCGTAAATGGAATAATATCAAGGAAAAGAAAGCTTCCAAGGATGCAAATACTAGTCGTATTTATGCCAAATTTGGTCGTGAAATATACGTTGCAGCAAGACAAGGTGAACCTGATCCCGTCTCCAATCAAGCGTTAAAGGTTGTATTAGAGCGTGCGAAAACATACAGTGTTCCGAAGCACATTATTGATAAAGCAATTGAAAAAGCTAAAGGCGGTTCTGAGGAAAGCTATGACGAGCTTCGCTATGAAGGATTTGGTCCAGGTGGATCAATGGTTATCGTAGATGCATTAACAAATAACGTAAATCGTACTGCTTCTGATGTGCGTGCTGCATTTGGTAAAAATGGTGGCAACATGGGAGTTAGTGGTTCCGTATCTTACATGTTTGATGCAACAGCAGTTATTGGGTTAGAAGGAAAAACAGCTGACGAGGTATTAGAAATCCTAATGGAGGCTGATGTGGATGCTCGTGACATCTTGGAAGAAGAAGATGCGGTCATCGTATACGCTGAGCCAGATCAATTCCATGTAGTACAAGAAGCATTAAGAGCAGCAGGAGTTGAGGAATTTACAATTTCTGAGCTTACAATGCTGGCACAAAATGACATTGCGTTGGATGTAGATGCACAGGCACAATTTGAAAAAATGATTGATGCAATCGAAGATTTAGAGGACGTTCAGCAAGTTTATCATAACGTAGAATTAGCTTAATAATATAAAGGGGAAATCTTTACTTCAGGAAACTGGGGTGAGGATTTTTTTGTAAGTAACCATGAAGGTTCATTCTGAAAAAATAAACCATGCATTTATCAAGATAATAAGAAACACTTCTAATAAACTTTTGAAGGGAGAAACCGTTTAAATGATAGCACGTCTAATTGTTAAAAGGGAGAGAAAAGATTGAGGAAATCCTTCGTTTGTTTTTGTGCATTTATCGTGCTGTTAGGCAGCTTCGTCACCCTAAATACGGCTAAGGCAGACTGGGCTTACAAGTTTGTCGTTTGGGATGGAAATGTATATATAATTACAGAAGAAAATGTAGAAAAAATAAGCAAGGAGATTGGACGTGTAACAAAATACTCAGATAGAGAAGGAACGTATTCAGGTAATTTTTCAAATACGTTTCCTAAAGGGACTAAGTATTATGAAATAGTAGAAGTAGATCCACAGGAAGCTATTGCTGTTGAATCAGAAGTAGGAATATACGTGAAAGCAAATGGTGACGGAAAGTATGCTGGAAGTAAGAAAAACAATTGGAATACAATATCCGTTTTCATTGGAGGAGGGGGGCTCCTTGTTCTCTTCATAGCTATTGCTATAACGTATGGCCTTGGAAGGAAAGGAAAAACCAATCGTGGATAAACCAGTGCTTGTCACCGTAACCCATGATCCAGATGGGAAAGAATGAAGAGACTCTTTGTGCTTTAGGTAATCGATAATTTCAAAATAAAAAAAGAGAAGAACTGTCAACATGAAATAGTTCTTCTCTTTTCTATTGTTAATGAGTAGCAGAGTTATTTCTACGATATTTCCATTGCTGATATTGGAAACGAAAGAAGCAACCTATACAAAAACCTAGTATAGCCACAAATGCTGCTAAGCCAACCATAACTGTTGCGATGTTAAATAAAATGCTCCATTTTAGGAAAAAGCTAATGCTAGCTACAACTAAAAAGCCAACTGCAAGCCATTGATTAAATCTTAGCTGATCATAATCCTCTTGGATGTATTCACTACCAGGCTTCTTTAAAAACCTTTTAGCTATAACTAAGATAGGGTGGAATCCAATTAATAAGCTTGATAGATTAGCTATTAATGGTATAAGTAAAATCCATGCTGATTGAGTAAAAAGCGCTATGACTACGGAAGTTACTATTGACCACTGATTGACCATAACAAGGGGTTTTGGAATTGTCTTCATCTTAAAACCTACTTTTCTGATTGGAATTATATTATTATATGTTGATTTTCAGTTAATGTAAATTAATTTAGTACTAAATGACCTATTTCCCGGGAAATCGACATATTTTTTATTTAAGAAAAGTGGCTAAGAAATAGTTAGTCAATAAATTAAAAGACATGAAATCAATAACTTAATTTCATGTCTTTATTTTTTAAAAATTTGGGGTGTGTTATGTCCAATCCTCTTTTGTATTATTCGGTTTTTAACTGATTAATCTTTTGGGTCAGTAAATTAAATTGTTTATCTAATTCAGCATACTTGGCATCTTCAGATGGAAGGTAGCTTAACTTACCTAGAACAGCTTGACGCTCTGTTTCAAGAGTAAGGAGTTCCTTTTCAGTATCGTCTTTCTCTTTCCGATTTAGCCACTCATCATAATTCATTTCTACTTTCTTAATTTTTTTATTTTCAAAGATAAGCAGCTTGTTGGTTAGCTTTTCTAAAAAATAACGATCATGAGTTACAAGTAAAATGGTACCTGGATAAGTGGAAAGTGTTTTTTCTAACTGCTCTCTAGATGGCAGATCAAGGTGATTTGTAGGTTCATCTAAAATAAGTATATCTTTTTGATCTAACATGAACTCCATTAACTTGAGCTTTACTCTTTCCCCCATACTCATAGTAGAAATTGGTCGTTGCCAATGATCCTTTGAGAAGCCTAAGTTGGTCATGAGGGTTTGAATGATTCCTCTTGTTTCAAAGTCCGTAGTCGCAAAAAAATCAGATGGGGTTTGCTCATCCGGAAGGTCGAATACGGTCTGACGTAAATAGCCAATATTCATCGAATCAGTTTTCCAAAGCTCACCTTCAAACGGTTCCTCCCCCATAAGTAGTCGAAAGAAGGTTGTTTTGCCACTCCCATTTGACCCTAGAATACCAACGCGCTCTTTTGCTTGAATAGTAAAGGATGTTTTTTGAAAAAGAATTTTGTCATGAAAGGACTTGCTTAAGTTTCTGGCTTCTAAAATACGTTTCCCCTTTTTCCTATTCCCCTCTATAGAGAAAGTGATTTCTTTTTCTTCTGCAGGGCGTTCTACCTGATGCTTAGAGAGTTCTAGCTCTAAACGTTTTTGTTTAGATCGGATTTGTACGTCCTTTTTCTTTGCTTTCATTCTGTAATATTCTTTATAGCCATCTTTTTTTGTCGAATCATCATGAGCCTTCTTTGTCCACTGCTTCAACTCAGCTATTTGTTTTTCAACGAGTTGTACTTTCGATTGTTGAGCTTTATATTCTCTCTGTTGAGTAATTAACGTTTCCTCTTTTCTTTTACGGTAGGCAGAATAGTTTCCTTTATATACAGTCAGTCTTTGATTTTCAATTTCCCAAATATTATTTGATACTTCGTCTAAAAAGTAACGGTCATGAGAGACTAAAATAATAGTTCCGGGATAGGTAGCTATTTGCTCCTTTAAAAAGGATAGACTGCTTTGGTCTAAATGATTAGTAGGCTCATCAAGCAAAAGAACCTGGGACCTTTCTGCAAAAACCTTGGTTAATCTTTTTTTCATCTTTTCTCCACCACTTAAATTATCATATGAAAGATTACGGGGGACAGACCACTTGCTTATATAAGAACGTTCATCTTTATCCTGCTCAAAGTTATAGAAATCCTTTTCTTCTTGCTTGCAGTAGCTAATGGTCGGAGGAGTTCCTATCCATTCTATTTGTCCAGAAAAAGGGTTTACTTCACCTGAAAGGACGGAAAGAAGAGAAGATTTGCCTTCCCCATTTCTCCCTACAATACCTATTACAGCACCTAAAGGTATATCCGTTTTTATATTTTTAATAATTTCTTTATGACCGTGTGTAATGCTCAAATTTAATAATTTTCCTTGTAATGTCATAACATTTCCTCCCTGTTGGAGAGACTAAAAAAATCCCTCCGTTAGTAGACGGAAGGATTCTGCTGCCATTTAAATGTACGACAAAAAATAACTACAAAGTGTGTGGTTGTAGTAATTCATTGACCTGATGTGAAAAATGGGCAGACTCATCCTATTTCCGTTTTTAGCTAAAAATATTTTTCTGCGTGAAGCAGCAATATTAAGCGAGAAATAAGATTATAAAATCATAGTCCACCCATCGTCCCTTCGATATTAGTTACTAATAATATAGCATATTATTCAGAAAATAAAAGAGTTAATTAATACAATGCTTGACTTGGCCTTGAACTTTCCATTTCAAGCTCATCGTCTGTTCGTCTTCTTTGTATCAACCAAATCCCTATAATCAGCACGAGTCCAACCATACTACTTAAAATCTCTGGTACTATAAGCATTAATCCGGCTATAAATAAGACTGATCTCTCCCAAAACCTGGAGTATCTGATGAAATAGCCAATCATGGAGCTGCTTACCGCAACCATTCCAACTAACGCACCTGCTAAGGATAGGAGCATGCTGACTGGATCTACGTCCACCATTACTAATATCGGATTATAGATAAAGATAAATGGGACGATAAAGGCCGCAATGGCTAGCTTAACGGCATTCATACCAGTTTTAAATGGGTTCGCTCCTGCTATACCTGCCCCCGCATATGCTGCCAGACAGACCGGAGGAGTGATGTCTGCGACTATTCCAAAATAGAATACAAACATGTGAGCAGCAATTGGAGCCACTCCAAACTCATTTATTAAGACAGGTGCAGCAATTGTGGCAGTAACTACATAATTTGCTGTAGTAGGTAATCCCATTCCTAATATAATACAAGCTATCATTGTGAATATTAAGGCAAGAATTAGATAGCCATTCGACAGGGCAATAACGCCTGCAGCAAATTTAGAGCCAAGACCAGTCATGCTAACGATTCCAGCTATAATACCAGCTGTTGCAACGGCTGCTATAACTGGGAGGGCAACTCGTGTACCTTGCTCTAATACGTTTATCGTTTTCTTAAAAGACATTCTTGTTTCTTTGCGTATTAAGCTCACTAAAAAGGCAGCGACTATTCCAAAAAGTGCAGCACGCTGTGGAGTGAATCCGTAAATAATGGTTCCAGTAATGACGAAAAGAGGTAATAGCATATACCAATTTCGTTTCATGGTCTTTGTAAAAGAAGGCAATTGAGATTTAGGTAGTCCATAGATTTTTAGCTTTTTTGCTTCAAAGTGAGTGCCGATAAAGATACCTGTGAAATAGAGAATCGCTGGAATAATAGCGGCCATCATAATAGCTCCGTAAGATACCCCTAAAATTTCCATCATGATGAATGCTGCAGCCCCCATCATAGGAGGCATAATTTGCCCGCCGGTAGATGCCGCCGCCTCAGTCGCTCCAGCAAATTCAGGTTTAAATCCTGCTTTTTTCATCATAGGGATGGTGAAGGATCCAGTAGCCACAGTATTACCAACTGAGCTCCCTGATATAGTTCCTTGCAGTGCACTCGCTACAACTGCGGTTTTTGCTGTACCGCCTGTATATCTTCCAGTTAAAGAAAAGGCTAAATCATTGAAGAATTTCCCTACGTTTGTTTGTACGAGCATTACGCCAAAGAAAAGGAAAAGGAATATAAACTTTGCTGAAATTTGAACTGGGGTGCCGAATATTCCACTTTCCTTGTACCAAAGTGCAGTAGCGGTTCGCTCAATCGAAAATCCAGGATGAGAAAGGATTTGGGTAGGGACAAAATTTCCGAAGATAGCATAAAGGATGGCTACTAAAGCCACTATGACGATTGGTAAACCAACCGTTCTTCTGGTCGCTTCTAAGACAAGAAGAATCCCAAGGACGGAGATGATTATGTCAGGTATGCTATATCCGGAAATTCTGCTCTGGAGGATGGAATCAAAAAAGAATATTTTATGATAGGTCACATACATCGCGGTAAATGCAAGTACAATATCATACCAAGGGATATTCTTTTGTGTTTTTATTAAACCTCTTTTCAATGGGTATAAAAGAAAAATAACTCCAAGAGCGGTTCCTACATGGACAGCACCTTGCTTTTGAGTGGGTAGAGTACCATAGTAGGCAGTATATAGGTGAAAGACAGTTAAGGCTACTCCTAAAAAGGTAACTACCCATGCCCATTTTCCAATATTTGTCCGGAACTGATTTTCTTTATCGTATTTTTCCAAGATTTCTTGTGCATTTACAGGTTGCTGATCTTTCATTGCCTCACCTCTACTTTAATGGAATTATATACATCGATTTTATTTTACGTCGTCCAAGCTTTTAATATCTGAGCTTTCACGAGTAACAATTTGAATAACCTCTGGATAAATATGACCAATAAAAGCAGCGTTCGAAACTCCATGTCCTTCAAATGCAGCCTCACCATTTACTGCTTGTAATGCTGGCACATGTACAGACATGCCTAAATCCATGTTTCCGTCTCGAATACTAGATAGGTTTTCTACAGATGCTCCAGTTTCTGTATTCGTTAGGTTAAATCCTTCGATATGCTTGTTCCAGATGCTCGCCATCTCTCCACCTAGCGGATAATAAGTGCCGCCTTGGCTTCCGGTGCCCAGTATAAAATCGCTTTTGCGATTGCTTTTGTCGGCTGTAAGCTCTGCAACCGGATTGTCTACAGTAAGACCTTGTTCTTCATAGTAACGTTTAGCTCCAGGGTGAATAGGAAGTCCTTCAGCACCATTAAGTGCATTTTCCAATATCATTTGCTTTGCCTGAGCATGTGTATTTTCACTAGCATTTTCAATCATGATTTTAGCTAGCTCATAACCAAGCTCCTCGTCAATTGTATCTGTGTTACCCATTAAGATAGCGTACGCTGTAACTGTTTCAATATCTGAATCCAAAAAGTCGTACGTGTCCTTCGGAATAGTGTGACGTCTATAGCCGCTATTCTCCTCGATATAGGAAATTGCATCATCAGACAAACTCATCATCACTACGTCTCCTGCAGAACTCTGCAAACTCTCAATACTAGCAGCAGGGAGGCCAAGTATACCTATAGAAATATCAATATTCCCATCCTGTACACCGTCAGCAGCATCTCCGAACCCTTCCTGGTATGCCTTATAGTCATCATCTGTAATTCCATATGCCTCTAAAATTAACTTAGATACAGAATTTGTTTCACTGGCAGGTGGTCCAATCGCAATATTCGGCTTGCCCCCGCTACATCCAGCAATAAGAAGTGCAAAAACCATTACAAACAAAACCATACTTAGACTTTTCTTCTTCACTTTCTCTCCCCCCAAAGTATTATTTCCATCTAAATGACAGCGCTTGCATTTTGGAATATAACAATATTTCTGTCATTATAAGTAGATGATTAATAATATTATACTTTTAATCTAAAATTTTACAACCAGATATCAGTATTTTCAGATATTTTAATGTAAATTATATTACAGGTGCCTGGCACCTGTAATATAATTCACATTTATAATGGAGTTGATTAATTATTTTAAAATGTATTTTAATTCGTGATTTTTAATAAAAATTACTGTACAATAAGCACATATTTGAGGAGGTAATGAGAACATGAAACAATTAGATGCACATGAAATTATTTCTTATATTCAACATGCAAAGAAATCCACACAAGTGAAGGTATACATAAAGGGATCAGGTATTGACCAGCTTTCTTTTGGTGAACATACAAAGGTTTTTGGGCAAGGGAATTCTCTTATTCTATTTGGAGAATGGTCGGAAATTCAACCTGCTTTAGATGAGCATAAGAATCTAATTGAGGATGTAGTAGTAGAAAATGAAAGCAGAAATTCTGCTATTCCTCTATTAGACTTAAAAGGGATTAATGCAAGAATTGAGCCTGGTGCAGTGATCCGTGACCAAGTGAGCATTGGAGATAATGCAATTATCATGCTTGGTGCTGTAATTAATATTGGTGCGGTTATTGGAAAAGGAACTATGATTGATATGGGAGCAATCCTTGGTGGCCGTGCAACTGTGGGAGACAATTGTCATATTGGAGCTGGAGCAGTGCTTGCAGGTGTTATTGAGCCACCTTCTGCTACACCAGTAATTATTGAGGATGACGTATTGATCGGTGCAAACGCCGTAGTTCTAGAGGGATGCCGTGTTGGTAAGGGTGCAGTTGTGGCTGCTGGAGCAGTTGTTACGAAAGACGTACCTCCTTATACAGTTGTTGCAGGTACCCCTGCAAAGGTGATCAAGGATATCGATGCACAAACAAAATCGAAAACAGAAATTATGCAAGAACTACGTCAAATTTAAGAAGGTGACATATGAAGGCCTTACTTGATATCCGTCGAGACTTGCATCGCATACCAGAGCTTGGCTTTGAGGAAGTAAAAACGCAAGCCTATCTTTTAGAGCAAATCAAATCGCTTTCTCAGGACCGATTAAAGATTATTACTTGGAAAACAGGAATTGTCGTCAAAGTAGAGGGACTTCAACCTACCCAAACAATTGGATGGAGAACGGACATCGACGGGCTTCCGATTACCGAAGCTACCGATGTTCCTTTTGCCTCTGAGCACCCAGGTCATATGCATGCATGCGGTCATGATATGCATATGACCGTTGCCCTAGGCTTGCTAGAAAGAATAGTAGTTACACCGATAAACGACGATATGGTGTTCTTGTTTCAGCCGGCAGAGGAAAGCCCAGGTGGTGCTCTTCCGATGCTTAACTGGTTAAGGGAAGAACATCCTGAGCTAGTACCTGACAAAATATTTGCATATCACGTAGCGCCGGAGTATCCAGTTGGAACGATTGCTACCCGGCCTGGGCTCCTATTCGCTAATACATCGGAGCTTTACATTGACTTAATAGGGAAGGAAGGGCATGCAGCATATCCACATCAAGCAAGGGATATGTCCATTGCAGCCGCAACTCTTTTACTGCAGTTGCAATCCATCGTTAGCCGATCAGTCAATCCGATGAAGCCTGCCGTGTTAACTATCGGAAAATTTACATCTGGTACTGTACAGAATATTATTTCAGGTCACGCACGCCTGGAAGGGACGATTCGTACGATGGATGCTACTACAATGACGTTAATAAAAGAAAAGATTGAAGCATTTTGCAATGCAACTGAAACTGCGTTTGAATGTGAGGCAAAAATTGATTATGGATCCTCATACTATCAAGTGTATAACGATCAAGACATTACCAATGAATTTCTTGTATTTGCTAACGAGCATGAAGGAACTAACGCCATTCATTGTGACGCAGCGATGACAGGTGAAGATTTTGGCTATTTTTTAAAGGATATACCAGGTATGTTATTTTGGGCAGGTGTTGACTCTCCTTTTGGGCTTCACCATGCGAAGATGAATCCAAGCGAAGAGCTAATAGACTATCTTGTCCCTTTTATGGATCAGTACCTAAGAGCACTTACAAGTAAATAAACAAGAAAAGCGTAAGCACCTATCCCTGCCCCGACAGGCAAATGGAAAAAAGCGAGGAGGCAGTACCTCAGCCACCGGAGCTAGACATCAATCTTTCCACAGGTGCACAGTTCTATATTTTTTAAACAAAGTAAAAAGGCAGAGACAATCAAATCTCTGTCTTTTTATTGTGTTTTGTAGAAATCCCTTTAGATTTACGGACTTCCTATTACATAGCAGGAATTCTTCTACATTATGTAGAACTTAGATATTAAATTTACAAAGGAATGTAGGTGTTTTATGAGAGATATTATTAGTTATTACAATCAATTTGATGAATGGGGAAGATTAGAAAGAGAACCCATTGAATTTCTGGTGAATTGGCACTACATAAGTAAGTACTTGCCTCCTAGTGGACACATCCTTGATAACGGAGCAGGCCCGGGGAAATATGCAATGGAATTGGCTCGTAAAGGTTACAATGTAACACTAACGGATCTTACTCCTAAACTAGTAGAAATAGCGAAAGGAAAAGCAGAAGAGCTTCATCTAACAAGTTATTTCACCGATTTCCTAGTGGCTGATGCACGAGACTTATCTAAAATTCCCGATGGTCAGTTTGATGCTGCTCTTATGCTTGGACCGATGTATCATTTACAGAAAGAGGATCACCGCATAAAAGCAATCCAAGAATTACATAGAGTAACTAAAAAAGACGGTCTTGTCTTTGTGGCATTTATGCCTAGGATAAAACATCTTCTAGCCTCTCTGGCACATCCTGAAAATTGGAAACCAAATGACCAGATTGATAATATCTCACAATTCAATCAAACTGGCTGCTTTGATCATCAAGAGGCAGGGCGTTTTACAGGAGCCTATTATTATAATATTGATGAGATAACTCCCTTTATGGAATCTAATGGGTTTCAAAGCCAAGCATTAATTGGCTCTAACGTGGCTGCAACATTAACCAAGGAGAGTTGGAACTACTGGAAGAGTAAAGGAGAGCAGGAATATGAAAAACTAATTAACCTGCTAATCGAAAAAGCAAGTGACCCATATTTGTTAGGATTATCATCTCATCTACTGTACATTGGAGTAAAAAAATAAAAAAGAGCATGGACGTTATAGTTCACGTCCAGCCCTCTATCCATCTATCAGTCAACGAGCTGTACATTATAATCCTTAAACCAAATATGCATTTGAGCCAAGTAGGCCAACAGCTGAGGACCCGTCATCAATTGACCATACCAAGGAGTTTTAAAGGCTTCTCCATTTGATTCGATTAAAGCGTGAAGGCTACTTGGTGTAAATAATTCATGTAAGATAGAATGCTTATCTAACAACTGTTCCTTTAGCATAAGCTGTACCTTTGCAGCGTAAACAGGATTATGTGTTTTTGGGTAAGGACTTTTTTTACGATAAAGTACCTCGTTCGGAAGAATTCCCTCTAAAGCCTTGCGCAATATACCTTTTTCTTGATTTCCAACCATTTTGAATTCCCATGGAATATTCCACGCATACTCTACAAGCCGGTGGTCAGCAAATGGTACACGCACCTCTAAACTTGCTCCCATGCTCATTCGGTCTTTGCGGTCTAGCAGTGTGGTCATAAACCAAATCATATTCATATAAAAAAGCTCTCTTCGCTCTGCTTCTATAGAGGATTCTCCAAATAGCTGAGGCGTCTCAGCTGCACTGACATCATAAGCATTTTGGACATATTCATCAATGTCCAATTTTTTCTGCCAGCTATCATTTAGCAAGGAGTGTCTTTCATGCTTGGAGCGAATCCAAGGAAAGCCTGTTTCTGCATTTCCTATCTTATGGAACCATGGGTAGCCACCAAAAATTTCATCCGCACATTCTCCTGATAATCCTACGGTAAAATCCTTTTTGATCTCCTTGCAAAACCATAATAGAGAGGAGTCGATATCTGCCATTCCAGGTAAATCGCGAACATGGACTGCCTCCGTTAGGAATTGGGCTAAATCATCCTGAGTAATAACAGAAAAATGGTGGGTGGTATTAAGAGTGTTGGAGACCTTTTGGATGAAAGGGAAATCTTCGCTAGGCTGAAACTCATTGCCCTTGAAATGTACGTTGTTATTTTCATAATCAATGGAGTAAGTATGAAGCGGAGGCTTACCATCTCTTTTATAGGCATTCGCCGCCACTGCAGAAATAGCACTCGAGTCTATTCCTCCTGAAAGGAATGTACATAAAGGCACATCGGACACGAGTTGTCTTTCTACCGCATCTGTAAACAAGTATCTAACTTTCTCGACTGTTTCGTCTAGATTATCGGTATGCTCCTTACTTTCCACATTCCAATATCTCCATATACGGAGACCATTCTTAGAGAAGATTAAGGCATGTGCTGGACGAAGCTCCATTATCCCTTTATAAACACCAACGCCAGGGGTACGAGAAGGACCTAACCCAATAATTTCTGATAAACCAACACGGTCCATTTCCGTTGGGACATCTGGATGTGCAAGCAATGATTTTAATTCAGATCCGAAGAGTAACCCTTCATTTCTTTCTGTATAAAACAAAGGCTTAACCCCTAAACGGTCTCTTGCCATAAAAACTTTTTGTTCTTCTTCGTCCCAAATCGCAAATGCAAAAATCCCATTAAAATAATCAATGCACTGTTCCTTCCATTCGCTATAAGAGGTTAACAATACCTCTGTATCGGAATGGCCAGAAAATGAATGCCCTCGACTTAATAATTCTTTTCGAAGCTCTTCGGTATTGTACAGTTCACCATTATAGCAAAGTGTGTAGTTTCTAGATTGATAGCTTTTACTCATAGGCTGCTTACCACCGATAGGGTCAACTACTGTCAATCTTCGGTGGCCAAAAATTGCATGAACAGAACTCCATACTTGATGATCATCAGGCCCACGCTTTTTTAAGCACTCTGCCATTTTCTCTACAATGGGGGAATAGCCCCTTAAATCTCTTTTAAAGTCAACCCATCCCGTTATTCCGCACATATTATTCGCATCCCTTCTTTCACCCCCATAGTATATGCAAAAAAGCACTGTAAAAGTGACGAGAGCAATACGCTCCAAATAGTAAAAAGTACCGTAGCCATGTAAGGTCAACGGTACTTTCATTTAGTATTAAGTTGTTACCTTCAGCATCGTTTTAATCTTTTGGATAAGCCCACCTGTACTATACGTAAGAACACTTCGTTTATAGAAGGAGAGACTAATAACGAAAGCTATGATAGATGTAAGAGCTAGGATTCCTAGAGCAAGTAGAGGCTCGAAAGACCCAATGTCCGTTGCTCCAATACGTAGTGGCATTACCATCCCTGATGTAAATGGGATGTAAGAGAAAACCTTTACCAGCATCGTGTCTGGACTTTGTGCTCCAAAGATTAATACGTAGAACCCAATGATTCCGATGATTGTCATTGGCATCATAGCTTGACTGGCTTCCTCTACTTTAGAAACAAGTGAACCTAATAATGCCCCAATGATTAAATTCAGAACAATGGTCAGAACTAAAAATACGAGTGCATAAGCAATATAAGAGTAGGACAGCTCCTCAATCATAGGTTGTATGCTATCTATTTTTGATCCACCATCAACTGTCATGAAGATGATTGCTAGCACAAGGACCAATGCCCCGATTTGTGTAATTGCAAGGAGAAATGTACCTGTTAATTTAGCTATTAAATGTGTAGATGGTTTGACACTGGCAAGAAGAACCTCTAAAACGCGAGAACCCTTTTCAGAAGCTACGTCTGCTGTAATCATAGAGGAGAACGAGATTAAAAATCCGTAAATTAACGAACCAACAAGCATAGAAGCGACGATTCCTATAGCCTTCTCATCCTCACTCTTACCGCCACTTGAGGCTTCATCTAAATTTTTCATAGTAATAACTGTTTCCGATTGCAGGATCTTGTCGGCTTCCTCAGCTGATAAATCTAACTGTTGGACCTCATACAATTTTCCTGCATATTGAAGGGTTGAAGATAGGCTAAGCTGATCATTAAACGTTAGTGGTTCATAGGTTGCGATTTCAGCGCTAAGAGAGTTTCCCTCATCTTTTATAAAAATAGCTGCAGCATAGTCTCCATCAATTACTTCCTTTTCTACTTCCTTATTAGATTCTGTAGGGAAGGAGAAGGCTAAATCACTATTCGATTGGAACAAAGCATCAATATCGGCATCCGTTTCATTTACCACAGCAATTTCCAATGCTTCACTTTCAAAGAAAGCAGCCTTTATGTCGGACCAAAACATAACAATGGAGATTACACCAACATATATGGCCAGCATGACAATAAATGACTTCGCCTTTATCTTTTCGGTATATAGCTGTTTTACAAGCAACCAAAACTTAGACATTTTTGCCACCTACCTTATCCTTGAAAATTTCATCTAATGACAGATAATCCAAGCTAAATTTTTCGATATATTTACCATCAAAAATAGAATCAAAAATCGCTTGAGCATATTTTTCGTCTGCTAATGTAAGTACGTATTGGTCTTTGCCAACATGCACGTGCTCGACGCCCTCCATACTTTCCAGCTTTTCCTTAGGTAGATCTGTACGAATGCTTAGTCTTGTTTTCCCATACTGCTTCTTCAAATCTAGTAGGCTTCCGGAAAATAAAGAGACCCCTCGTTTTAATAGACACAGATGGTCACATAGCTCTTCCACATTTTCCATCTGGTGACTAGAAAATAAAATAGTAGTGCCTTTGTCTTTAAGCTCTAAAATAGCTCCTTTTAACAAGTCTTTGTTTACTGGATCCAGTCCACTGAATGGTTCGTCTAATATGAGAAATGCAGGCTGGTGTATAAAGCTTGCGATCAATTGTACCTTTTGCTGGTTCCCTTTTGATAATGTTTCTGCTTTTGCTTTTCTTTTATCCTCTAATTCAAAACGGTCAATCCAATAATCGACTTCCTTTTTAAGGTCCTTTCGAGATTTACCACGAAGCTCGCCAAAAAAGTAAAGCTGATCCTCTACTTTCATAGATGGGAAAATTCCTCTTTCCTCTGGTAAATAGCCAAGTAGGTCTCGATTAATATGGTTGATATTTGTACCATCCCATGTAATAGTCCCTTCAGTAGTTTCCTGTAAATCTAATATCATTCGAAAAGTTGTTGTTTTACCTGCTCCATTTTGACCAATCAATCCAAAAATTTCACCTTTTTCGATGGTGAAGGAAAGATGGTCTACTGCAGTGAAATCATGGTAACGCTTGGTTACTTCGTTGATTACTAACGCCATATTTATGCTCCATTCCTAAGTATTTTTACATAATACTTTATACGTACAAGTACAATGAACGTTTCAAAAATAATATGAAACGTTTATGGAAACCTTCCGTCTAATTCTCTAATAATAACAAAGGGGACGATTCAAATGAAAAACCTACGCTATCTTTCCATATTTTTTATAGCTACCTGTCTTCTTCTCGCACCTACTTTTGTTTTAGCGAAGGAGGAAGAATCTATGTCTAAATTAGAGAAATTTACTGGTGTCATTAAAGAGATAAAAAGCAAGGATGACAATGTCATACTTACGGTAGAAACAGAGAAAAAAGAACCAATTGTCACTATTTTTACTATTTCCGATGAGACACTATTGTTTAATGGCGGTACAGCGAAGGAAATTCAACAAAAAGAGCTTGTGAAGGGACAACGAATAGAGGCCTATTATGACAAAACAAAAGCTAGGATTATGATTTATCCTGCTCAAATTACTCCAGAGCTTATCATTGCGCATGATTCCAAAAATGTTGGATTTGCCAAAGTGGGAATATTTGATGATCAGTTAACAAGTGAAGACAATCAGCTTAAGCTGAACATTACTAAAGATACGCGAGTAGTTAATAAGCAAGGGGAAAATATCGTTCAAAAGAATTTTGCAGGACATGAGCTAATTGTATTTTATAAGAACTCGACTAGAAGTATTCCTGCGCAAGCAATACCATCTAAAGTAGTGGTCTTAGATGATGAGGAGCAGAATGCCAGTAACTTTATCAAGTTTACAGGTACCGTTAAGGAAGTAACTAAAGGTAATAAAGAAGTGACCTTGACTGTAGAATCAGACGATGAAGAGCCACAGATATCTATGTTTGTATTAAACAAAGAAGTAATATCGCTTAATAATGCTTCTGAAAAAGTCTCAATCGATTCGATAAAAAAGGGTCAGAAAGTGGATGCCTATTACGATAAAAATAAACCAATGATTCTAATATATCCACCAAGAATTACCCCAGATATAATTGTTACTCACGAAGAAAAGGGCAGCTTAGTAAAAGTATCGAAATTTAATGAGAAGCTTGTGAGCTTTGATAGGGAGCTACAGCTGAAGATTACTGAAAAAACAAAGCTAATAGATGAAAAAGGTAAAAAAATTAAACAACAGGAATTGAAGGATAAAGAGCTGATTGTATTTTATAGTCCTCCAAAGGGAGAACAGAAGCTTACGACTCCTTCTAAAATTATAGCAATAGACTATGTTGAACCTGCAGTAAAGGAGCTCAACCACATAATAGCAGAAAACTATTTTATCCATAATGGAGTTAAAATGATTCCTTTGCGTCAAGTGGCCCAGCATTTAGGATATGAGGTAATATCTCATCCAAAACGAAACAGTATGTATTTAAAGCTTGGCAATGGTTCCTTTACCATTACACGTGGCGAGCTAAAGTATGGATACAATAGAAGTATAAGAGAATTTAAAGAGGCTCCAATTCTGCACAACAAGCAAACTTATGTGTCTGAAGATATTTTAGAGTTATTGATCCCAAGGTCATAAAAATTTCTGTCGTCCACTCATTTTAGAGAAGGACGGCTTTTCTTTTGGTACAATTTTATAAATGATACGAGGTAGGGGGAAGTGACATGAAAGTACATAAAATAAATAGCAATTTTCCAATGGACTTATTGCTATTAGCAGATCCTTCGGAAGAATTGGTGAGAGACTATTTGGATAAGGGAGATTGCTATATAAGTAATATGGATGACGTTACAATTGGAGTTTTTGTTTTGTTGCCATTAAATGACCACAGGGTGGAGCTTAAAAATGTAGCTGTGCGTGAGCAATATCAAGGGAAAGGGCTAGGAAAAGAACTAGTGCTTCATGCAATTGAAAAATCAAAGGAGCTTGGGTATAACACAATAGAGGTAGGCACGGGAAACTCTAGTTTAAGTCAACTCGCTCTCTATCAAAAGTGTGGATTCCGAATCGTATCTGTGGATAGAGATTTCTTTACTGTTCATTATCCAGAAGCGATTGTGGAAAACGGAATTCCATGTGTGGATATGATAAGACTAGAAAAAACATTATCCACAGAAATGAAATAGTTATACCAACAGTGCAGTATTTTATAAAAAAGCTTGGGGGTAACGACATGAAAATTGTTGAATTAACGGAAGGAAACCACTTGTTAGAAAAAGCAATTCAAGTATTCTGGGGACAATGGGGTAATGAAAACAATTATAAATTTTATGAGGATGCCATCCTTCATTCTTTTAATTCATTAGATATTCCCAAGTTTTATGTGATGGTAGAAGAAGCTGAAATAATTGGAACCTATGCTTTGTTAAGAAATGATCTTAATAGTCGCCAAGATTTATATCCATGGCTTGCCTGCTTATACGTAAAGCCGGACGCTCGAGGGAGAAAAGTAGGTTCTTTGCTTCTACAAGATGGTCTTAGAGAAGCTGCTAGAAAAGGATATAATAAGCTTTATTTATCCACGAGCTTAGAAGGATATTACGAAAATTATGGATGGAGAAATATTGGAACTGTATATGGAGCTAGTGGGGAAGGGCTCAAGCTATTTGAAAAAGAGACCGGTTTATCCTCTTAACTAATGTAATTTTAATAAATGATAAAAACGATAAATCGAGTCACCGATTTATCGTTTTCTAATACGAGTCTTATATTATGCGTTATGTAAAAGCTCTAACACTTTCTTTAACTCTGTAGCCTCCATTTGGCCAGGAGCGGATGCTGAAAGACCAGAACCAAATGTAGCTGCTGAACCGAATATTTCACCGGATAAGCGACTAACCATACCTATTTTAGCCATAGACATCGTAATAATTGGACGGTCTGCATAGGTAGAGTACATCGTATAGGTAGCATCTAAAAGGGTAAGGACATCTGCTGGACTATTAGGCATGACCGCAATTTTGGGGATATCTGCTCCTAGCTTTTGCATAGTAGTCAATCGATCTATTATCACTTCTTTTGAAGGTGTTCCTCTAAAGTCATGGTTAGACATGATTACAGTAACCTGATTTTCCTTAGCAAAAGCCACTAGTTCTTCTACGTCCTCCGAAAAAAGCTCTATATCCACTAAATCTATCTCTTTTGTTTGAATAATTTCACGTAAAAGTTTCTTGTAATAGGCAGTTCCAATGACTGTAGATCCACCTTCCTTATGGCTTCTAAAAGTAAACAGGAGAGGGATAGGATACAGAAAGTTACGTATATAGGAAAGGGTGTCCTTGACTGCCTCTAAGCTTTCCACATCTTCTAATAAATCTACTCTCCACTCCACTATGTCAGGAGCGCTATTCTTAACTAACAGGAGCTCGTTTAAAAGGAAGTCTTTATTTTTCCCTATTAATGGGACAATGACCTTGGGCAGACCTTCTCCAATATGAATATCCCGAATAGAAATAATTTTCATAAATATCTCCCATCATGTTTCGTTTTACGTTATATTAACATAAAACGTTTCAAAGGGGATGTAAAAATGAGATTTCAAATCTATGAAAGTGCAGAGAATTTTTACGAGAAGGCAATACCTTTTTTAAAGGAAAATGAGGACAAATTTAGTTTGTTTCTAGGGGTGCTAGAAAGAATTAGAATAGGTGGATATGAAAATCCGCTAATGGCAACTATTGAAGAAGATGGAGAGTTAATTGCTCTTTTTCAAATGACTCCACCACATCCTCTAAATATTATTTTTGTGAATCCAAATAAAATAGAGGCATCCTCTGATTTAGTTATAGAAGAAATTCTACAAAAAGGTATACACATTGAATCCATAATAAGTGTGAAAGAATGGGCTATTCGCTTTGCGAAGAAATGGGAAGAAAAAACCGGTCAACCACACTCTCTATTAATGGACCAGGGGTTATACCGATTAGATCAAGTAGACGATACGCTAGAAGCAAGTCCTGGCTCTTGGAGGCTTGCCAATGATAAGGATGCGCCATTAATTGAATCTTGGTATAGCCAGTTTGAAGAAGATACAGGTCTTCCAAGAAGCGCTAAAGAAGATATAGCTGAAAGAGTGGAAGCTATGCTAAATGCTCAGGAGGTTTTTCTTTGGGAGGACGAAGGAGAGATTGTGTCCATGATGAAGAAGGCAAGACCTACCTCCAATGGAGTAACTGTTGGTATGGTATATACTCCTAAAGAGAAACGACGCAAAGGATATGCTAGAACGATGGTTGCAGCGTGCAGTAAGGAGCTTTTAAAGGAATATGATTTCTGTGTTTTGTATACCGATATGTTAAATCCGACATCCAATAAAATCTATCAAGAAATTGGTTATCAAAAGCTAATCGACTCCGTTCATTTAAAGCTAGGAAATAAGTAAGGCTGTATACACCAAATGTATATTGACATTATGATTCCATTCCACTAAAATAAGTGAAAATTCATACACAATTCGAGGATAAAGAGAGTATCCGAAAATAGTAATGCTAAGCGAGTCAGGGACGGTGAGAGCCTGATGCAAATACTTTTCGGGGAAACGCACTTTGGAGAAGCTTTTTGAACTAAGAGTAGAAAAGACCGGGGAAGTCCTCGTTACGAACGTTAAAGCGGTCACAGCTTGTGACAACTAGAGTGGTACCACGGGAACTTCAGCTCTCGTCTCTTCATAGAGGCGGGAGCTTTTTATATGGAGAAAAAAATGTGGAGGTTGAATGTATATGGAATTAGTAAAGCATATTGCTGCATCGGTCGGTACCCACCTACAAGGACAGCTAACAGTAAAGGAAATAGAAAAGCTATTAGAAAAGCCAAAGAATGTAGAATTAGGAGATGTAGCATTTCCATGTTTTACGCTAGCGAAGAAATATAAAAAATCCCCTCAGCTTATTGCTGTTGAATTGGCAGAGCAGGTGGAGGGATCATTTATTATGAAGGCGGA
Organism: Psychrobacillus sp.; assembly: GCA_040274765.1. Taxonomy (GTDB): domain Bacteria; phylum Bacillota; class Bacilli; order Bacillales_A; family Planococcaceae; genus Psychrobacillus. The sequence goes on along the minus strand of JBEMAY010000006.1, from coordinate 51,403 downwards.
GGCAGTTGGAGGATATGTGAACATTTTTTATAACCAGCAAACAGTAGCTGAACGAGTTTTAGAGGAAATACTTAAAGATCCCAACCATTATGGTCAGCAGCCAATGAGAAATGAGCAAATTACAATAGACCTTTCCTCTCCAAACATTGCTAAACCCTTTTCCATGGGCCATCTGCGCTCCACTGTCATTGGGAATGCGCTTGCCAATATCTCTGAGAAGAATGGCTACACAGCTGTTCGTATCAATCATTTAGGAGACTGGGGAACACAGTTTGGTAAGCTGATTGTTGCTTATAAGCTATGGGGAGATAAAGAAAATATAGAAGCTTCCCCCATAGAAGAGTTATTGAAAATCTATGTGAAATTCCATGAGGAAGCAGAAAGGAATGAATCGCTGAATGATAAGGCGAGAGCTGCCTTTAAGTGTTTGGAGCAAGGGGATGAAGAGGCTAGATTGCTTTGGAAATGGTTCAAGGAAGCCTCGCTTCAGGAATTCCAAGGTATTTATGAATTATTAGGAATTCAGTTTGATTCGCTGGATGGCGAGGCGTTTTATAACGATAAAATGACACCAGTCGTTCAGGAACTAGAAGAGAAAGGTTTGCTAGTCCAGTCTAGTGGTGCATTAGTAGTGGAGCTAGAAGGTATGCCGCCATGCTTGATTCAGAAAACGGATGGAGCTACTCTTTATGCAACGAGAGATCTAGCAGCGGCCATGTATCGCAAAAAAGAGTATGATTTTGCTAAATCATTTTATGTAGTGGGTAACGAGCAATCACTTCACTTTAAACAGCTGTTCAGTGTGCTACAAAAAATGGGCTATGAGTGGGCGAAGGACTGTCACCACGTACCATTTGGAATGATGCTTAAGGATGGCAAAAAGATGTCGACCCGTAAAGGGAAGGTAGTTTTATTGAAAGAAGTGTTAGAAGACGCGATTCAAGAGGCAAAAAGAAGTATTGAAGAGAAAAATCCATCTCTTCCTCATAAAGAAGAGGTCGCAAAATCGGTTGGGGTAGGGGCAGTCATCTTCCATGATTTAAAAAATCATCGGATGAATGATGTAGAATTTTCTCTAGAACAAATGCTTAACTTCGAAGGGGAGACTGGCCCGTACGTTCAGTATACACATGCAAGAATATGTTCCCTTCTTCAAAAGGGCAATTTTGATGCTAACAATGTAAGCCTGGAAGGGTTAGAGAAAGAGGCTTGGCAAACGATTACGACACTTCAACGTTTTCCACAGGTTATTCAGAAATCCTTTGAACAGGTAGATCCGTCCCTGATAGCAAAATACTGCCTAACACTAGCTCGCCACTTTAATAAATATTATGCACATACAAAAATCCTAGTTGACGATGAGACAAAATCATCGAAGCTGACGCTTTGTTATGCAGTTGCGATAGTTTTAAAGGAAGGGTTGAGCTTACTAGGGATAGAAGCTCCGGAGCAGATGTAAGTATGTCCCACTGTTAGCAAACAGTGGGACCAATATGCTCTTAAAAGTCTTATAAGTTTTTAGCCTTGTGGATGAATCCTCTCCCTCTGTAAAATAACCTCCAAAGATATTCCAATGGTCCCGTTTGAAACTTGAAGTAATTAATCCATATATAGCTAAGAAATAATTGAAATAAATAAACGGCTATAGCAATCAGAGTGGTCTGCCAAAGATTCATTTCTCCAAAGAGACCAAGACCATAACTATAAAAGATTAAACTACAAAGCACCGACTGTAAGATATACATACTAAAACCAAGCCGTCCCATATATGAAAAGAACGATAGGTACTTCTTGTACTTTATGAAAGCAAGACAGAAAAAAGTTACATAGCCTAGCATCAGTAATGGACCTGCTACAAACACACCTAACATTTCCAACATAAGATTCGAGGAGTTGGACAATAACATAGGCAATTCAAGAATAAGACCAGACACTGTAGCAATTAATCCTAATATAAGATAGGACCGATTTTTATCTTGTATTTTTTCTAACAGCTTTCTTTTTCCGAAATATGTTCCAAGTAAAAATATCCCTAAAATTTGAGGAAAGAACAAAATCATATTGAAAAAGCTCATAACAAAGTCCATAGGACGTTTGGTTGCTATTTCAGTGAAGCTTCCTTTTCCATAAATCTGCATGTCCATTTCTTGAGATAATCTAATTTCTTCCGAAAAATCAAAAAAAGAGTATTCCACTGTTCCCGATCCCAATCCAGCAGAGATACCTAGAAGAAGAGGGACAAAAGACAGAAATACAATGGACCAAATTAGTATTGTCTTAGATTTTCTTTTTAAGAAGAATAACAATAGAATGCCAACTATCGCGTAAGTGGTTAAAATGTCCCCATACCATATCAGCAATCCATGTAAAAGACCGAAGATTAATAAGGTCAGCATCCTTTTTACATATAAAGGAGTAAACTTAATACCTTGTGTAGTAGATTTCCTGTACAAAATGCTGGCACCGTAGCCGAACAGAAAAGAAAATAGTAGCATAAATTTTCTTTCCACTAAAAGTGCAGTAACAAAGCCTATAGTTTTATTTAACCTTCCTTCTAAAGGAACACCTCCTAAACTAATTGCCTGAAGTGATTCGTTAAAGAAATTTATATTCACCAACAAAATACCTAGTAAAGCAAATCCTCTCAAAGCATCCATTACTTCTATTCGTTTCAAACTAATTCCCCCTTATTTGTATAGGAGTAAGCATAAAAAACAAATATAATAATTGAATAAGGAAAAAGTTTATACTTTTGTTAGAAGTATGAAATAGTCTGATGTAAAAAGGAGGGTGTCGCTTTGCTTAAAGAAAAAATCCTGATTGTCGATGATGAAGTGGATATTGTTTCTTTTATGAAGGATTCACTAGAGGATGAGGGTTATGAAGTCTTAACTGCTCACAATGGATATGATGCAATCCAATTAGCTAAACAGAATCCAAGCTTGGTTTTACTAGACGTAATGATGGATGATATAGACGGTTATGAGGTGTGTGAGAAAATAAGGTCCAATCTTCCAGGTCCTATTATTTTTCTTAGCGCCTGTCAGGAAGAGTCGAATAGAATTCAAGGTTTATTAGTCGGTGGAGATGATTATCTGATAAAACCATTTAGCCTTACTGAGCTTAAGGCTAGAATATATGCACACTTAAGAAGAGAAAAACGAAAAAAAGAATACCTTCCTTATGAAGTTAAACGATACGGGGAAGTGACGATTGATTATAAAGGTAGATTGGTCTATATAAACGAAGAAATGGTTGAGTTAACAAATAAACAGTTTGAAATTGTTTGGTTGCTAGCTGAAAATAAAGGGCAGGTTTTTTCTAAATCCCATATATATGAGCGAGTATGGGGACTAGAAGCTGATGGAGAGGATTCTACAGTAACAGAGCATATAAAGAAAATAAGAGCCAAATTTCAAGCGATTAAGCCGGACAATACATTTATACAGACGGTCTGGGGAGTTGGCTATAGATGGGGGTAAAAACAACAACTCTTAACAAGAGACTTCATCGATTAATTGTCTATATTTTGTTATGCAGCCTTATAAGTACTATTCTTACATGGAGTGTTTTAATATATATTGGAGAATTTAAAATGCGCGAGGCAAGCTTTTATGAGAAAATGATTCCGGAGATAGAAACTAAGGTTCACATGGAAGAGGACTCAATACTTGAGGTTTCTCAAAAAGAGAAGCTAGATTCAATTATTCCTTCAGAAGGCTTCAAATATAAGGTTATTGATTTAGGGGGGACATATACATACGGAAATCATGAGGATCAGTCAGGCATAGACGTTAAACAAATATATGAACGATTGAACCTTGTAGATTATAGCGAGAAAAATTACTTTGTTAAATATATCCCGATATTGGATGCTACTCAAGACCTGAAAGGCGTCGTTATGCTTTATTATCAGTTAAAGGTAACACCAATCGAACCATCTGATACGTTATGGTTAAGAGCAGGAATTCCGTTAATTTTATTTACACCTTTCTTTTACATCATTCTATTTACTGTAATTTTTGTACGAAGATTTAGTCGGGAGATAAAATCACCGTTAGAGCAATTAACGGTTGCAACGACCTTGGTACAGAAGAAGGACTTAAATTTTGAAATTAATCACTTTGAAAAAATAAAAGAAATAAAGTTACTAATAAAAGCATTTGATAATATGCGACTTGAGCTTGGGGATTCTCTCCAACGAGAATGGAAGCTCCAAAAAGAGCGTAAAGAAGCAATTGCTGCCCTGGCACACGATTTACGAACACCGCTTACCATTATCCAGGGTCACGTAGAAGGCTTAGAGGAAGCAAAGAAAAAAGATATTGATCGTTTTGATAGGTACTTAATAGTTATTAAGACAAACATTCAGCGTGCTGTTAAACTAGTGAACGATTTAAACCAAACGTCTCTTCTAGAAGACGATTTTTTTCAGCTAGATAAAAAGGATTTCAACCCAGTTACTTTCCTTCATGGGAAGATAGAGGAATATGGCTATTGGTGTAGGAAAGAACAAATTATGTTTACTAGCGACATCCAAGATAAACGAATCAGAAACACCGATTTTTTTGGAGATTCGGATAGAATATCTCAAGTACTTGATAATCTATTCACTAACAGCTTGCGATTCGTACAGCAAGGAGAAATAAGCCTGGAAGCACTAATCACAGATGAATACTTACACATTCAGCTGGCTGATAATGGTCCAGGTTTTGAAATAGGGAAGGAAGCGAAAGTATTTCAATCCTTCTACCAAGGGATAACTGGCGAAAGTCGTAGAAATGGACACGCTGGTCTAGGTCTATATATAGCTAAGACAATCATTGATAAACACGAAGGAACAATCAAAGCTCATAATATGGAAGAAGGCGGAGCAATTGTTTCTATTAATTTACCCTATATTTAATAAGTAGGGAGAAGAAAAAAGCTAAGCTCACTTTAAAGAGCTTAGCTAATGCTAAAGAGGTTTCCTTTATTTTAAATCGATAATGATGTCATTCATCTTAAATTGTTTTTGATCGGCTGTGCTATCATTGGAGCGACCTCTACCTTTTATAGAACCATCCTCTCTATAATCAACTAAATCATAATCATAAAATTCTACTATAGGAGTAATTATGAGTTGAGTAGCTTTAGGATTAATCTTCTCGTAGATAGCGCCCCATTTAATAGCATTCGGATGAAGGAAAGAATCACCGTTTCCACCTTGGTCTTCCAGTGGATAAAGATAACCTAAATCATCTCGTACTAGTAGGTCGACATTTATTTTATCCCATTCTTTATCCAACTCATCGGCTGGAAATTGTTCATAAAGAAGATGAAATGAATTAGAAGATATCGTTAGCTTTTGGATATGGACAGTAAGGTTGTCTTGTTCAAGCTTTTTATCTATAGGATAGATTGCTATATCTGCCTTATTTAAAGTGAAGTTAAATTTCCAATTGCCTTTGATAGGCTCATTATCAATGGTTCTACCTGGACGTAAATAGTCTATGTTCCATTCTATCGGTAAAGAGGTGTCCTGTTCTTCTATTTTCATAGTGAAAATGCCTGCATATTTGTTCTCGTTTTCAGATACTTTAAAGGCTTGGTGGCTACCTGTTTTAGGAGATTTTTGAAGGTGTGGAACACCTCTTATGATTAAAGGGTTTCCTAGATCTTTATCAGCATCAATTGTATAGGTAACAATAACTGATTCACCATCGTAAATAGCATCGTCCACTGTTACATTAATTCCGTTGCTTGCTGCTGTTAAGTGGAGCGGAGTTGCACTTTCCGCATAACCTCCATAGAAATCTCCATTATTACTTCCGTAGTTATCAAAGAATTTATAAATATTACTGATGACTGGAATATTGTCCGCGTAGGCTGTGAAGGAAAGTCCTACTAAAGCAGAGATACTGAGTCCTGCAGCAAGAGAAGCGGCAGCTAAAATCTTTTTTGCTTTCTTTTGTTTAGGAGAGATTTTATTTTTTAATTCTTTTTTTACCTTCGCTCGCTCAAATTCGCTTACTTCCATCTCTTCGAATTCATCTAAGTCTATTTCTATATCATTAAATTGCTTGTAAAGGTCCTTCATACAAAGCTACCTCCTAATAGAAATTTCGTAACCTGTCCATTTAGCTTTTTCTTTCCTCGGTATATGCGATTATCTACAGATGCTTTTGTTTTTCCTAGTTTCTTAGCGATAGCATCTGTACTTTCACCAAGAAAAAAACGCATGATGAAGATTTGTTGGTCGATTGGGTCTAGTTTATGGATTAATTGCATTAGCTCGTTTCTGTTTTCTGTAAGAATTAAATGTTTTTCTATTGAATCTGCAGGGTTAAGCTCCATCTGCTCACTAGAAACCTCCATATTACGAGTTGCTTTTCGATAGTAATCAATTGCCTTAAATTTAGCGATTACACATATCCACTTTTTAAAATCGGATGTGTCTCCATTGAAATCCTTTGCATGTTGCCAAATCGATAAAAAGATATCATTAATACATTCATCTATCATTCCAGCATTATTTAAAGGGGAAAGAACCTTGTAGGAAACGCCTTTTATTAACGGTAAGTAATTGTCCACAATATATTCGAGTGCATCTTCTTTCCCGGATTGCAGCCTGTGGATAAAATTATATTCAGTTGATTTCATCTACAATAGCTCCTTTTGATAGTTGTAAAAGCTTTTACACTCTATATAACGTCTACGATTTTAATTTTTCTCAAAAATAAAATATTTATTTTAGCGTAACATGAGAAAGTAAAAAAATGGACATAAAAAAGGCTGCGTTTTACACGCAGCGTTGGCTTATTTAACTATTTTTACTTTGTTTAAGTATTTGTGATTCTCCTGATAGCTCCCAATTTTCCACTGTTTCGTATGCTTGCTCAGGTGTATAGCCTTTCCCAACTAGCACACCCATCAATATAAATTCCTGTAAGATGTGCTTCGTATTGATGCCTCTTTCCACATCATTAAGACCTTCGTTTACAAGGTATTCGGTATACTGAATCCACTGATCCGGGAAGGCGACTGGCTCAGGTCCATTGCTTGTAGCAGCCGATGTAGTGTTTTCTGCTGTTGTCATAACAGGTATGTTTTTAGAGATATTCTCCGTTAAAATATAATTATATAATTGAGCGTGCTTCATTTCGTCTGTTAAGATTTCAAAAACAATATCTCTATATTCACGATAGGGTAGGCCTTCCCGTATCACTCTGTATTTCTCCATTGCTTTAAGCTCTCCGAAAAATGCTTTTTTTATGCCTTCTCCATAGCTTGCTGGAGGAACGAATTGAGCTTGGGGCGTACTTACTGCCTCATTGCCGGTTAACGCTTGGTACATTTGCTTAAACCACTGATTATGTTTTATTTCATCGTTTCGAATAGAGGTGATTATTTCAATTTGCTCTTGCGTAGGAGCTAAGGAAATTAAATAATCATAAAAAATTTGATCTTCTTTTTCTCCTTGTACTGCTTCCGCTATTAGTGCTAAGGATTGTTGAAAAGCCTGTTGAGCATACATCTGTTGGTTGTAGTTTTCTGTTTTATTCATACATTTCCCCTTTTGTCATAGTCCTTACCTAGTCTATGAGAAAAGGGGAAAAAGAGTGTTTATAATTTAATTCCAGAAACTGCACGTTTAGCTACAGTTAGTCTGCCGTTGTCAGATGTTAATCTGACTTGATGAGTCCCTGCACCAAATACTGTATTAGAGTTACGTTCACCAAAAATATCGACTTTACCCCAATCGACTTTAGCAGAGATAGATACATCTGTAGGGTCGGTTTCTGTTTCAATCATGATACTCCCGTTGTCAGTCTTAAGGTCAATCATACGATCGATGCTAGTTGTTAACAGTTCAATTCGTCCGTTGTCTGTTTTCCCCAGGATATCCCCATTTACATATTGCATGGTGATACGGCCATTGTCTGTTTCTGCATGAACTTTCTCGGTATCCACATTGCGAAGTTCTATTCTTCCGTTATCAGTTGTAGTAGTTAGCTTATCAGTCTGGACCCGATCTAACTCAATTCGCCCATTATCTGTGGAAACCTCCATCATAGTAGAAGCTATTTCCTGAAGTGCGATGGAGCCGTTGTCAGAGGAAACTTTAATATTTTTTCCTAGCATTTTTTCCGCTCGAATACGTCCATCATCTGTTTTCATAATAATAGTTGAATAGAGCTTTTTTGGTAGAGCGACGTTTACTTTTAGTTCCTTTACTTGAAAAATAAAAGTAAAGAAGCTCATTTTTTTAGATTTTAACTTAACAGAAAGTGTATCACCAATCACCTCAGCCACAAATGAAAGTTTTTCACTTTCTCCAATTAGCTCAACGATTGTTTCATCTGTCTCAGATGGAAACAGATTTAGAGCTCCATAGTCTAAATCTATTAGTACATTAGTAAACGTAGAGTCCGGTATACGTATCAATTTATCACTTGTAAAAGCCTTTGGCTGGGACTTTACCGGAACATAATTTTCAAGAAGCTCCTGTGCAATCTGCTTTGGTGAGCCAAGTGAGGCTGAAATATCCATATCCGTTTTCCCATCTTCTCGTGCATTAGAGAAATACTCTCGAATATCCGATATTATTTCGTTACGCTCGTCCGCTGTCATTTGATGTAATGCAAGTTCCAATTCCTTAATAAATTGTTGCTCAGTCATTTTTTACACCCTCTTCGATTAGATTATTCACACCATCCGTAAAGCTTTTCCATTCGTTTAATTGCTCATGAAGATATGTTCTACCGAGATCCGTCAGCTTATAATACTTACGTGGGGGACCTTCCGTTGATTCCTGTAAATAAGTCGTGAAGTAGCCTTCCTTTGTTAATCGTCTAAGGAGAGGGTAAACCGAGCCTTCTGAAATCGAGATTTGATCGGAGATTTTTTGTACAAGCTCATACCCATATCGATCCTGCTTATCTAACAAGACAAGCACACACAGGTTTAACACACCCTTTTTAAATTGTATATTCACTTTTTCTTCACTCCCTTCGCTACTATTCAATAAACAGTACCGTTGGAAGTAATATACCATATGCTATTATACAATGCAAGGTACTGGAAAAAATAATAAGGGTTAGGGTACATTTTTTTGATTTATGGTACTAGGTGGATGCACTAAAGTAGGGTAGCTTCTAGTATCTAGGAATGCTATCCATCGGTAAGGTATAATAGAAATATAATATTTTATAGCTTAGGAAGGACAGTGGAAAGAATGTTTAAATGGCAAGGGGCGGCCGGTATTTGTTTAAATGAGCGGAATGAAGTGTTAATGGTTTTACAGGCAGCACCAGGAGAGGATAAGCAGTGGACAGTTCCTTCAGGTACGCTGGAGGAAGGGGAAACTTTTGAAGAATGCTGTGTCCGGGAATTTTGGGAGGAGACAGGCTTAACTGTTCGTCCAATTGAAATGATACATAAAAAAAGTGGAATATTAAGTGATTATGGCATTTCGTATTATGTAGAGTATTTTATAGTAGAATTTCTTAGTGGAGAATTAACGATTCATGATCCAGATGAATTTATTCATGAGATTGCTTGGAAGTCACTCGCTGAAATTAAGAACTTGCCACTAGCTTATCCCGATGATATCCACATAATAGAGAAACTCTTAAAAAACTAGAAGGCGTGCCTTCTAGTTTTTAGTGTATTCTACAATGGCGTCACGTAAAAATTGCGCCGCACCTGTTTGAACTTTATCGTAATAAGCTTGGAACCGCTCGTCTGCCACATACATTTCAGCAAGACCTGCATGCGCTTGCTTTGAATATTTTGGCCAATGAAAGCTTATCCACTGTTTATGCAGTTTTGCTGTCTTTTGACCGAGTTTACTTGTTGGATCACCGGCCACCATTGCTTCTTTTAGGCTATCTAATACATCCTGCTCTAACTTTACAACCTCCTCATACTGTTCTTTCGTCATGTTTTTTAGTAAAGCATTGGATTGGTCTATAACATTATTTCCGTAAGCGTTTCGAATTTCCTCACCGTACATATCCTCATTGTTGTCCACAAGCTCCTGTTTAAAGCCTTCAAATTTTTCTTTATCCGTCATTTTAATACCCCTTTCATATTCCTGAATCGATTTATCCACATTAATTATTAACAAATCAAGCTGAGCTCTTTTCTGAATTAGCTTTTCTTTATGCTCCTTTAAAGCAACAGTACTATCAAAGCCTGGTGAAGTGAGGATGTCTTTTATTTGTCCCAAGCTTATCCCCAATTCTCGGTAAAACAATATTTGTTGCAGGCGATTTACCTCCTCTGACCCATACATTCTGTAGCCCGCCTCAGTTAGGCTGGCTGGTTTTAATAAATAAATCTCATCATAATAACGTAAGGTTCGAGTACTAATTCCAGCAAGTTCAGCAAGCTTATGAATGGTATATTTCATTTCCTCACCTCCTGTTATATGTAGTGTAAAGGTTTACGTTGCGTGAAGGTCAAGTGTTAAATAAATTTAATTAGCATTTTATGCTGCACTTTACGAAAGGTAATTTCTATCTTATCTTAGAACAAAGGGGGTTATTATAAATGACTACAATAGCGTTTATTAGACATGGTGTGACAGCTTGGAATAAAGAGGGGCGAGCTCAGGGTAAAACGGATGTGCCGTTAGATGAAGAAGGAATTTTAATGGCAGAGCGAGTTGCCGAGCGGATGGGAAAAGAGCAGTGGGATGTAATGTATACCAGTCCACTAATTAGAGCAAAGCGTACAGCTGAAATTATAGCAAAAAAGCAACCTGAAATAAATTTTAATATAGATATCCGTTTAGGAGAGATTGGAGGAGGTCTTGTAGAGGGGACTACCGAGCAAGAACGAGTAGATAAGTGGGGGCTAAATTGGAGAGAGCAGGATATGGGCTTTGAGAAGGAAGACGCTATTATCGCTAGAGGGATGTCTTTTATCGAGGATATAAAAAAGGCACATTCCGGAAAGAAAATCATAGTTGTTAGTCATGGAGGCTTTCTTGCTAGAGTTTTTAACGCACTTATACCAGGTGGAGATTTCTCAAATGATATTGGAAATACCTCTGTTACCATTGTTGAGCTAAAAGACGAGAGAAACCAATGCCACCTTTTTAACTGCATGAAGCATTTAGAAATGAGGGAGGTATAATGAGAAAGGGTGCTTCCTATTATATGGAGCATTTAGGCTTGGAACCACACGCAGAGGGTGGATACTTTCGTTCAACCTTTGCCTCGGAGGATACATTAAATACAAATGGCTCCTCAAGAAAACTATTTACAAGCATTTACTTTTTGCTTGAAGAAAAAGATATTTCTCATTTACATCGTTTAAAATCAGACGAGTTATGGTATTTTCATGGAGGCGATCCTTTAATTGTACATGTGATTGATTCAAAAGGAATATACCATGAATATAAGCTTGGTTTGGATATCGTAAATGGGGAGACTCCGCAAATCATCGTACATAAAAATTCAATATTTGGTTCCTCAGTTTCAGAAGGCGGAGCTTTTTCGTTAGTTGGTTGTATGGTTTCACCGGGGTTTGAATACGAAGACTTTGAGCTTTTCACACAGGATGAGCTGCTCGAGAAGTATCCTGAGCATGCATCTGTCATTCAAAAGCTTGCATACAAAAATATTCCGAATAAGTATTAAGGCTGCTCGCATTTATGCATCATTAAATAAAAAATAAAGATAAAACAAGCTTAGAAATATGACTCCAAGCTTGTTTTATTTTCTATGAGAGCGACATACTTATATCTAGAGCATTTTTTCTTATTGTCTTATAATGGGCATGGAACAACATCTAAATGAACCACCTGATTTAATAATTTCAGAGAAGTCTACCTCTATCACCTCATAACCGTGTTTTCTCATCTGATCGTTAACATCACGATTTATTGGTAAACTAAATACTCGCTTTTGGCCAATAGACAATACATTGGTCCCCATTGAAAACTGCTCACTTTCATTTACTTCGATTAAATGATACATGCTTGATAAATAATCAACGGTGTTTGCATCAAACGCATCAGGATAAATTAATGCATCTTTTGAGGAGAGAATGTTGAAGACACAATCTAGATGCAAATACTTTGGATTAAAAGGGATAGGGATTATTTGAAAGTCGGGTAATTCATTTTGCAAAGTTTCTATAGCGCTCATAGATGTACGATGGCTTAAACCAATAAATACACGATTACCATCTACAATTACATCGCCGCCTTCAATGGAATGATTCGAGAGCTTCTTATATGAAATGTCGTGTTCTTTCATCCACTTAGCTAATACTTTCTCCTCGCCTTGTCGAATAGGGTTTGCCATTTCGGAAATAAATAAGTGATTTCCTAAAGTAAAGCCAATGTCTCTAGTAAATACTTGTTCGGGATGGTCTTTACTTGGTTGTAGTTTGATCACTTCCACACCTGCATTTCGTAAAGCTTCTTCAAAATTTTGATGCTGTGAAATAGCGAGAGATCGGTCAATATTATCATTTATATATTGTTTTTGAACATCATTAATCACTTCTTTAATTTCCATATATTGAGGTTCACATAAGAATACCTTTTTTAGTGAGCCATATTCACTTTGACAATTTATTTGTGTTATATCTTCTATCATTTTCACTATAATTCATCCTCCAGTTTATTCATTCCCCCTTTATATTCCCCAAATCGGTATTTTATAACCTATTGGAAAAATTTTTTAATTGTTTCAGGAAATTGCTGAAAGGGTAAAGACATATAAAAATAAAAAATGCGAATAAAGATAGTGGAGGAAACTTTATGATTACGAAGGAACAAGCGTTATTAACAAAGGAAGACTTTAAAACTAGAACAGACTTGCCGAGTTGGCTGTATAAGGAATACGAAACATTTCATAATACGGTAACTGATAAAACATTTCCATGTTTTTTTGGAATGAGCGGCGAACTGAAAGGTGAGCTCCGCTATGCTTATATTAGTCAAGATGACTGGAGTAATTTACCTTCTGCAGTAGCAGGTTTTCTAGAGTTATTTAAATTACCAAACTATAAGAGACATGGTCTCTTTGTATTTGTTGAGCCTTTTGAGCAAGAGGGTTCTATTGAAGATTACCGAAAGCAATTTTGGGATATACTTCAGTATTTACATGAAGTCGATGAGGTTGAATGGCCAGAAGATAGTCCTCGCGACCCTGATCACTACTTATGGGATTTCCGATTCAATGGTGAACCAATCTTTGTATTCGGAAATGCTCCTGCTTATAAAAAGCGAAAGACTCGTCATTTAGGAAATGCAATGGTTCTAGGATTTCAGCCGCGTAAGATATTTGAAGGCTTAGAAGGTACTGAAAAAGGTGGTATTATGTCACGTGAGAAAGTTCGTAAACGTGTAGAAGCATGGGATCAGCTCCCTAAGCATCCAGATATCGGTCACTTCGGAGATCCGACCCATAACGAATGGAAACAATCCTTTATAGGTGATGATATAGAGCCGATTCAAGGTAAATGTCCATTTCGCCATAAATCACAAGCGTAAGTCCCCTGTTTAGGGGCTTTTTTGTTTAATAAAGCACTTTAAAGCTGATATACATACCTTTACTGAAATAATTACAAATAAATAATACAAAAAAAGGTATAGTGGCTACACTAATTGAAATACAATAAGGTAGACGAGTGTTCGGGGGCCTTAAATATGACAAAAAAAATTGCGGTAATCTTATTGGTAATATTTTTCTTTACTATAATAGAAGCAGTTTTAACAACTAACAAAGAGGAAAAGCCTAAGGAGTTTATAAATAAAGAGGAAGCAGTAACCGGAGGGCAGGCAGTGGTCTCTCTAGTGTTTGAGCTAGCCGAAAAAGGACAGGTTATAAATGTTCCCTTTATCGTTGGCGAGACGGACACGGAACAATTGTACGAGCTATGGGGAGTACCTGATGAAAGCAGTAATCTCTCCAATGATATATATGATACTTATCTAACACGTTACGCGACGATTGGACATCATTCTGGAACTGTTTTTGATGTCAGAACTAATTCCTCATATATACAAGAGGTTCAGTTAAATGATATTCATTCAGTTGCTGGTGAGCCAGACATGATAAGGAGCTATCAGGATGAGGGGAAAGAAGAAACGATTTTAGTTTACGAAGTAGCTCCAAACATACAATTAAAATGGATTTTACCGAAACCAACGGAAAGCACTCCTAATCCAAATGTACATCATATTTCGGTGTACACAGATTTAAAGGAAGCAAGCGCACCTTTAAAAAATTCTCCAGTAGACGCTATGACCCTAGAAGAAAAAATAGGTCAAATGATTTTTGGTGGTATTGATGGAGTTGTATTATCGGAGGAAGGTAGGAGAATGGTTAGGGAGGATAAGGTCGGTGGTGTTATCCTTTTTAAAGATAACTTAGTGAATGCAAACCAGATCGTCACTTTACTGAATTCCTTAAAGGCTGAGAATCAGGAAGGAGACCCTCCACTATTTTTAGGAGTAGACCAAGAGGGAGGTCGGGTAACTAGAATTCCGGAACTTAATGATTTACCGACAAACAAACAAATTGGTCAAAAAAATAATCTAGATTTTGCAAACCACTTAGGGGTGTTATTAGGAAGGCAATTAAATGCTTATGGATTTAACCTAGACTTTGCTCCTGTAATGGACGTAGACAGCAATCCTAACAATCCTATTATTGGTGATCGTTCCTTTGGAAGCGACCCTCAAGTGGTGAGTGAGTTTGGTATTTCTACTATGAAGGGTTTACAAAGTCAAAATGTTATTTCGGTTATTAAGCATTTTCCTGGTCATGGAGACACAGAAGTAGATTCCCATGTAGAACTTCCGATAGTAAATAAGAATTTAAAGGAACTAGAGTCGTTAGAATTAATTCCTTTTCAAAATGCAATTCAAAACGGAGCAGATGTTGTCATGGTAGGCCATATATTATTACCAGAAATAGATGATAGTATGCCTTCCTCCATCTCGAAAAAGGTTATTACAGATATACTTCGTGAACGTATGCAATACGAAGGAGTCGTCATGACGGATGATATGACGATGAAGGCTATCTTAAATAATTATGAAATAGGAGAGGCGGCAGTAGAAGCTATAAAGGCGGGCAATGATATTGTATTAATCGCTCATGACTATGAAAAGATAGATAGAGCAATTCAGGCTATTTCAGATGCTGTGCGTAATGGAGAAATAAAAGAAGAACAGATTAATAAAAGTGTGGAACGTATTCTTCATTTAAAACAAAAGTACCGACTGAGCAACGATCAGCTGTCCTCTATTAATATAGAAGAGATAAATAATTTGACGAATGAGTTTACGAACAATATTTTGAAATAATAAAAGCTTCCTATTTAAAAGGAAGCAAAAGGTATGGAGTAGAAATTCTCCATACCTTTACTTTTTTACTTTATAAAGTTGTTATTCTATAATCCGTTATCTTTTAAGTTAATGGAAAGGGAGCCGTTTGTTTGTAATTGTGCAAAGTATACTTCTTTAACTGATTGAATACCTTGCTTCCGTAATTTTTTCATTATCCAATCTTCGTCCAAATTCATCTCTTTGAGATTTTTATGAATAATTTTACCGTCTGATATAATTTCGGTAGGCATATATTTAGGCAATGAAAGATCTGCCTTCACATCTTGTTTAGTTGCACCTTGTTCTGCAGGCTTTTTAAAAACACTAAGCTCTCCGTTCGTTTCCAATACTGCGAACTGTACGTCATCTATGGAAAAAATGGATTGCTCTCTTAATAACATCATGACATCGTCCATATTCATACGTGCAGATTTTAAGGACTTTAAAGATATTTTTCCGTCCTTAACAATAATGGTAGGCTCATCATCTAGAAGTAAGCGGATTTTAGGAGAAAGCTGCGAAATGTAGGTCATAAGGATTGTAAGTATTGCCCACCATATAAGTGAAATAACTCCGTCCACAAAGGGAGTTTCTTTTTGTGAAGCGATTTCTGATGCAATAGAGCCTATCGTTATTCCTGTAATGTAATGGAAGAAAGTTAGTTGGCTTATTTGCTTCTTCCCCATTATACGTGCTAAAAAAAGCAAAACAGCAAATGAAATGGTTGTTCTCCAAATCATTTCCCAAAAATTAATATCGCCCATTTTGTCTATACTCCTTCAACTAGAAATACTTCTTCCTAGTGTGACCCATATACTTCTAACTATTCCTTTAAGGTAAATTTTATAAAAACAATAATTTTGCGATATAATAATGAAACTAAATACTTTTATAGGGAAGTGTGCAGATTTGTCGCAAACAGCATCTCCAGATAAACAGGGAAATCCTATTTATCCGATTATGGTAGCCATGGGCATATGCCATTTATTTAATGACACGCTACAATCGATCGTTCCAGCCATGTTCCCAATTTTAAAAGATGAAATTGGATTAACCTTTACTCAGCTAGGTTTTATTTCGTTTGCACTTAATATGGTTGCTTCTTTACTACAGCCAGTTGTAGGCTTTATAAGTGATAAAAAACCAATGCCTTATGCACTTCCTCTAGGAATGGTAAGCTCATTTATCGGAGTGGTCGGGCTGGCTTTTGCAGCGGATTACTGGATAATAATTATTGCTGTGTTGTTTTTGGGATTAGGTTCGGCTGTCTTTCATCCCGAAGGATCGAGAGTTTCTTATATGGCAGCAGGTAATAAGAGAGGACTCTCTCAGTCTATTTATCAGGTGGGAGGTAATTCTGGACAAGCGTTGGCCCCACTCATCAGTGCTTTTATCCTAATTCCACTAGGACAAAGGGGAGCTGCATTGTTTTTAATCGTAGCAGCGATTGGCATTTTCTTGTTAAGTAAAATTTCAAGCTGGTATAAGGCGCAGTTGAATGAAGCGAATTTGTCAGCTAGGAAAAAAGCATTCATATCTTCGTTGCCTACACTAACTAAGAAACAAGTAGGCATTGCTCTTGGACTTTTAATGATTATCATATTTGTACGTTCTTTTTATGTAACGAATATTACTAGCTTTTATATATTTCATTTAACGGAGAATTACAACTTTGTTACGGAGAGAGGTCAGCTAATTGTCTTCCTGTTTCTTGCTGTAGGAGCAGTAGGGACTTTTTTTGGAGGACCTATGGCGGACAAGATTGGAAGGAAAAAAGTAATAGTGATTTCAACTGTTGTCCCAATTCCTCTATGTCTTGTATTACCTTATGTGCCTGTTTGGGCTATTTTGTTATTGCTAACTGCTATTGGATTTTTAATAATGCTCAGCTTTTCAGTGACGGTTGTTTATGCTCAGGAACTAGTGCCAAACAAAATTGGAACAATGGCTGGTCTAACAGTTGGATTGGCATTTGGAATGGGTGCCTTAGGATCTGTACTTATTGGTATTCTTATGGACTACATCGGAATTTATTCGACCATGGTGGTAGTATCGCTTCTTCCCTTGCTAGGAGTGGTAGCATTTGCCTTGCCGAAGGATAGAAGGTCGTAGGAGAGGTAATTTAAATTGGAGGTTAAGATGATACAAAACAAAAAGACTGTAAACCAACTTCTAGCGAATTAGTTTACAGTCTCTTTTATATGTTATCTCGCTTTTAATGTACAATCGTCTGGTACTTGGGAAGGGTCTGTAACTAAGTTGTCTTGGATATGAACTTGTTGCATTTTATTATTATGCATAAATTTAAAAATCCCATTATCAAAATCTGTCCCTATTTCCTTGAAGAATATTCCTTCTTGGCACATATTCTTGGCACAAGTAAAGGAAACCTTGTAAGTGTCTCCATCATTCACTAAATAGGCTCTTACTCCTTTTTCAAAGACACCTTCTTCTTCATCTTTTATAGCACGTTCAACTGATACTACATGGAAATCGACAAAAGGAATTTCTTTTAACAAGACATTCATAAACGATCCCTTAGTGATTTCTTCCCATCGACTTTGAGCGGTTTGTCCAATAATTATTTGAGTAATATTCAGGTTATGAGCAACTTCTTTAATCACCTTAGGAGAAGGGCGTTTTTCGTTATCACGAATGATAAATTCTTCCACCTCAAGTTCTTCTGCTAAAGCTTTCCATTGATCTACGTAACCTGACTTTTCTGCATCGAAAGCATCGTATGGAAGTGGATCCACAGTTAATATATAAAGAGGGCAGTCCATTATGCTAGCCATTTTATGTCCTCTTCTAATAAGTCGTTCACCATTTGGTCCATAGTATACGCAGACAAGTATACTTTCATCCATCCTACCTTTTGTGCGTTTCACGGTTGTCTACACCCCATTTATCTTAGTCTCATCTATTCTAGTGACATGTACAAAATAATGCAAATTATAAGCTATATCAAACACTATAAGTGCAGAGAAGTATGATTTAGTGTATAATTTACTTAGGAAAAACAAGAATATACTATTAATTAACGTTAAGGAGTCCAAAAGATAAAAAACGTTTCTATATATATTGAACTTTTCTCCTTAATATAACTGCATGTAGAGATTGTAAAATTTAGTCTCTTATGCGCTGGTTTTACCCTCTATGATCAGGCTACCGAATATAAAATAGTTATTCTAGCTTAGCCATTGATATTAACGTAAAATCATGCCAAAAAAGTGGCTATGATTTATACCTCTTATTCTACTGACATTCATATGAACCCCATATGGAATCCTATTATGCAACTAGTTACCCTAATAGTCA
Source organism: Psychrobacillus sp. (assembly GCA_040274765.1). Classification (GTDB taxonomy): domain Bacteria; phylum Bacillota; class Bacilli; order Bacillales_A; family Planococcaceae; genus Psychrobacillus. The sequence goes on along the minus strand of JBEMAY010000006.1, from coordinate 32,748 downwards.
AGTCTCTCTTTCAAATGAAATAAATCTTTCTATATAGAATTTTCATACATTATATGGAAATAGGAGGTTAACAATTGTTTTCAATTAACTTTGCTATTATATTCCCATTTATAGTAGCTGCAACTATACCCGTTTTTTATAGATATTTGAAAAAAATACATATTGGCTGGCTTGTCTTGTTAGTACCAACCATTTTGTTTGTAATGCTTGCAAGTTTTATTCCCTCTATTGCAAGTGGAAAAACATACTATAATACATACCATTGGATCCCCTCGTTGGATATTAATTTCACCACTTATTTAGATGGTCTAAGTATCATATTAGGTTTGCTTATTACTGGTGTAGGTAGTTTAGTTATCATTTATTCTATTTTTTATCTTTCTAGTAAAGAATCTCTCCATAATTTTTATTGCTATTTGCTACTCTTTATGGGCGCAATGCTCGGCGTTGTATTTTCCGATAATTTAATGGTTTTATATGTATTTTGGGAATTAACAAGTGTATCCTCGTTCCTATTAATAGCTTTCTGGAGTCATCGAAATGCATCTAGACAAGGGGCACAAAAGGCAATGCTTATTACGGTTAGTGGTGGTATTGCAATGCTGGTCGGGTTTATTATGCTTTATACAATGACTGGCACATTCAGTATTCGCGAAATTATTCCAATTGCATTAGAAATAACGAGCCACGACTTATTTATACCAGCCTTATTGTTAATCCTATTGGGTGCCTTTACGAAGTCTGCGCAGTTTCCTTTTCATATTTGGTTACCAGATGCGATGGAAGCTCCGACCCCAGTTAGTGCATATCTACACTCAGCAACAATGGTTAAGGCAGGTATATATTTGGTAGCTCGCTTTACACCTATTTTCGGTGTAGATCAAACATGGTTTTGGACAGTAAGTATGGTTGGTATGATCACTATGTTCTGGGGATCCTTTAATGCTGTGAAGCAAACCGATTTAAAGGCACTGCTAGCTTTCTCTACAGTTAGTCAGCTTGGGTTAATTATGAGCTTGTTAGGCCTTGGTTCAGTTGCTTTACAATACGGCTATTCTGAGGAGTCCGTCATCTATACGCAAGCAACGTTTGCTGCGCTATTTCATTTGATTAACCATTCTACTTTTAAGGGTGCGCTGTTCATGGTCGTTGGTATACTTGACCACGAGCTCGGAACACGTGATATTCGCCGACTAGGTGGGCTAATGACGTTTATGCCAATTACCTTTACAGTTGGTACAATTGGAAGTCTGTCAATGGCAGGACTGCCACCTTTTAATGGCTTTTTAAGTAAGGAAATGTTCTTTACAGCTACCATTTCGATCATGGAAGCAGATGTTTTCTCCTTGCAGTCATGGGGTGTAATATTCCCGGTTATTGCTTGGGTGGGAAGTGTACTAACATTTGTGTATTGTATGGTTTTCATCTTTAAAACTTTTTTAGGGAAAGCACAGCCTGAAAAGCTGGATAAACCAATTCATGAAGCACCAATTGGTATGCTTATTTCACCAACTATCCTAACAATTTTAGTAGTAGGCATATTCTTCTTTCCGAATTTAGTCGGTAATTATTTGTTGAAACCAGCAATGGCTAGTGTTTATCCGACCTTTGGAGATCCAGAAAAGCTAACTCCATCCATCTATGCTTGGCATGGATTTGAAACGGAACTTCAGATGACAATCGGGGTAATAGTAGTAGGTTTTCTTCTTTTTAAAGTTTTAAAATATTGGAGACCCATTTATACCTTACTACCGCAGAAATATTCCTTTAACGCTTTATATATGAATTTTTTAAGCTTCTCGGAGAGACAGTCCACGGTTGCAACAAAAACCTATATGACGGGCTACTTAAGAGACTACCTTATGTACATTTATATATTTTTTGTCGCAACAGTTGGTGGTTATTTGATCTTGTCTGGAGCTTTTTCATTCGATACTACTCCAAGTGCAAAGTTTAGGACATATGAGATCATTTTAGTAGTAATTATGGTTATTGCTAGCTTAGCCATGTTATTTGCTAAATCGAGAATTACAGCAACTTTACTAAATGGAGTTTTAGGATACACAGTAGCTATTTTCTTTGTCCTATTTAGAGCGCCAGATTTAGCATTAACACAATTGGTAGTGGAATCGGTTACTACTGCACTTTTCCTTTTGGCATTTTCACATTTACCAGATTGGAAAAAAGAAAAGGTATCATCCAAAACGAAAAATATGAATGCCATTATATCTATTGGGGTAGGGCTAGTAGTAGTTTTAGTAGGCTTGTCTGTGCTAAATTACGACCAATTTGAGCGAATTTCTTATCTGTTTGAAGACGCTTATAACCTAGCGGGAGGAACTAATATAGTAAATGCTATATTAGGGGATTTCCGTGGTTTTGATACGATGCTTGAAGTAGTTGTTCTTTTTATAGCAGGCTTAGGTGTTTATACCATGATTAAGCTTAGAGCGAAAAAGGAGGACACCGACAGTGAAAATCAATGATGTAATTCTACGCAACGTTGCTAAAATAGGTGTTTTTATCATCTTGACCTTTGGAGTTTATTTATTTCTTTCGGGTCATAATACACCAGGGGGAGGCTTCATCGGAGGACTGGTATTAGCTTCTGCGTTCGTTCTTCTATACTTATCAAATGGCATGGAAAAGGTTCAAAAAAGTCTTCCCTTAGACTTTAAGCTGGTAGCCGCTGTAGGCGTATTATTGGCTACTGGGACAGGTTTAGGTTCTCTGCTATTTGGGGTTCCTTTTATGTCTCAAACATTCGCCTATTTTGATTTGCCTATCTTCGGTAAAACAGAGCTAACAACTGTCACAATTTTTGAAGCAGGAGTTGCCTTAACGGTAGTTGGGGTGCTCGTTACGATAATTTTAAGCATAAGTGAGGATGATAGCTAATGGAAACAATTATGGTTATATTAATCGGTATTTTAGTTGCCGTTGCTACTTATCTAATCCTTTCTCGTAATATAATTCGAGTAATTTTAGGGACTGCAGTATTATCTCATGCAGCTCATTTACTTATATTGACTATGGGTGATTTAAAAAGAGGGAATGTGCCCTTGTTAAAGGAAGCAAACGCACCTTATACGGATGCGCTGCCACAAGCCTTGATATTAACTGCTATTGTAATTAGCTTTGCAGTAACAGCTTTTATACTTGTTCTTGCATACCGAGCGTATCAGGACATTGGCACAGATGACCTGGATGCATTGAGAGGAACAAATGATGAATAATATTATTGTCTTACCTTTAATCATTCCTATTATGATAGGAGTTTTATTAGTATTTTTTAATCGTCAAGTTAAATTGCAACGTGTCATTACTTTAGTGACCTTGCTTTCGATTACCGGCATCAGCATATATGTTTTGAACACCATACAAATAGAAGGGATTCTTCGACTGGACTTTGGCGGCTGGGAGCCTCCTTTTGGGATTCTATTTGTGGCAGATTCTTTTTCTATGTTGCTAGTGCTAACGGCAAGTATTGTTACTACACTATGTATGGTATATGCTTTTTCCTCTATTGGAGAGAGACATGAGAAAATGTACTTTTATCCATTTGTGCTGTTTCTGCTAGCTGGAGTAAACGGCTCGTTTTTAACAGGCGATATGTTCAACCTATTTGTCTGTTTTGAAGTTACACTATTGGCATCCTATGTGTTAATAACCTTAGGAGGCACAAAACGACAGTTAAGAGAATCTATTAAATACGTGGTAATTAATGTTGTTGCTTCCTGGTTCTTCTTATTAGCCCTTGCTTATTTGTATGGTTCTCTTGGAACACTTAATATGGCCCATCTATCCGAGAGGGTAGCTGAAGCAGGACAAGATCCGTTGTTAACAACTATAGGTTTACTGTTTTTAGTGGTTTTTAGTGTAAAAGCAGGACTATTACTTTTCTTTTGGTTACCAGGCTCGTATAGTGCACCACCTATGGCAGTAGCAGCTTTATTTGGAGCTCTTCTCACAAAGGTTGGCATTTACGCCTTGTTCCGTACCTTTACGATTATTTTCTACCATGATCCTTTTATCACGCACATGCTGCTCGGAATTATGGCAGGTGTTACACTCGTTGTAGGGAGTATGGGAGCAATCGCATATAAGGATATGCGATTAATTGCCTCCTATAATGTCGTTATAGCAGTTGGGTTTATGCTGGTAGGCTTAGCAATAGGAACTACTGTTGCTATCGAAGGTTCTATTTATTATATCGTGCATGACATGATTGCTAAGGCAATGCTATTTTTATTGGTGGGTACAATGATTTCCCTAACAGGTAAAACAAAGATTAACGAGATAAGCGGATTGATTAAAAACTATCCATTACTTGGTTGGATGTTCTTTATTGTTACTTGTTCTTTAGCTGGAATCCCACCCCTTAGCGGTTTCGTAGGTAAGATCTTAGTCGGTCAAGGGGCAATTGAGTCAGGGGCATATATTTTATTAGCCTTGGCATTTCTCTCAAGTATAGTAGTTCTATATTCCTTACTTCGCATATTTTTAAATACCATATTTGGGGAAACGATCATCAGCCTAGAAGATGAAACACCATTGAAGTTTGGTGAGATTTTTCCAATTTTCTTACTAGGTATTGGGACGCTTGCACTCGGTCTGGGAGCAGAGGTGGTAGCAGATTATGTTAGTGATGCAGCAAATACGCTGACCAATCCTTCCATATATATTGATGCCATTTTAAGCAAGGAAGAGTAATGGGAGAGGTGATTTATAATGCCGGCACAGTTTCTACTTAATTTATTTATAGCATTTTTGTGGACCTTACTAATGGACACAGAGGAACTACAATTACAAACCTTTGTAAGTGGATTCATCGTGGGAATTGGAATTGTCTTTCTAATGCATCGTTTTTTTGGAACACAGTTTTACTTAAAGCGTCTATTTTCAATTATTAAACTGGTTTTTATCTTTAATAGGGAATTAGCTACATCCAGTATAGTAATTAGTAAACAGATTCTAAGCCCCAAGCTAAAGATAAAGCCAGGAATCTTTACCTATAAGACTAAGCTATCTAGTGAATGGGAAATTACGACACTTGCACTATTGCTTACTTTAACTCCTGGTTCGGTTGTAATGGAGGTAAATCCAGAAGGAGATACTTTTTATATTCATGCAATGGATATGGAAACATCAAAAGCTGATGTATTACGATCGTTAAAGAATTTTGAAAAAGCAATTATGGAGGTGACCCGTTAAAATGGTAGAGAAAATACTAGTATTATCACTTTCGTTATTTGCAATTTCGATAGGAATAGCGCTTTTTCGAATTATCAAGGGTCCTTCCATGCCGGATAGAGCGGTAGCCCTAGATATGATTGGGGTAAATTTAATATCTATAATCGCTATAGTGTCTATCGTACTGAAGACAAAGGCCTTCCTAGAGGCAATTCTTATTTTAGGAATTCTAGCCTTTATCAGTACAATCGCCATATCCCGATACATCGAAAGGGGTGTTATCATTGAGCGTAAGTCAGACATTTGAGCTGATTGCAGCATTAATAGTTCTTTTAGGAAGCATCATGAGTGTTATTAGTGCAATAGGCATAATTAGGCTTCCCGACGTATATACCCGTTCACATGCAGCTACAAAAAGTTCCACTGTGGCAGTATTACTAACTCTTTCGGGAGCTTTCCTATATTTTTGGATACATGATGGTTTTGTAAGCGTTCGTTTAATATTAGGAATTCTGTTTGTATTCTTGACTGCTCCTGTTGCAGGACATCTTTTGACTAGAGCCGCTTATCGAACAAATGTTGAGCTGGCAGAAAACTCTTCTGATAATTCTTTAACGGAAATTCTGTTCGAGGAAGAAGATGAAAACCCTAAAAATAGTTAGCTGATGAATTTACTTTATTGGCTAACTATTCTTTTGTTTGAATCAAACAATTATTCTGTAATTTTTAATAATATATTGCATTCTGCATAAATACATAGTATTATCATGATTGTTATTAGCAATTAAGTGGTGATGAAAGATTATTTAAAACATTTTATTTGTTCTGTATACAATATAGAAGAAGTGAGTATTTCTAAAATCACAGGAGGCAATTCTTTTGGACAATAAATTATCCTTTTCAAGTTATTTGGTTATTGGAGTAATGTTATTTGCTTTGTTTTTTGGGGCAGGTAATTTAATATTTCCAGCAAGCCTTGGTCAAAATGCTGGGACAAGCTTATGGGTTGCAACGGTCGGGTTTCTAATAACTGGCATTGGTCTCCCGTTTTTAGGTACTTTAGCAATGGGTTTCTCTGGAAGCAAAAATTTACAGGAACTGTCTAGTAGAGTACATCCTATTTTTGCTATTATTTTTACTTCCTTGTTGTATTTAACAATCGGTCCATTTTTCGCTTTGCCTCGAACAGGCGCTGTATCCTATGAGATTGGAATTATGCCCTTTGTAAATTCTGAATATACACAAATCGGACTGTTTGTGTTTACAGTACTTTTCTTTGGTCTTACTTTATGGCTTTCCTTGAATCCTTCGAAGATAGTAGATAATGTAGGGAAATACCTTTCACCAGGGATATTAATAGGCCTCCTCGTCTTATTGGTTTTTGTAATATTCAAGCCTATGGGAGAATTCAGTGCACCACAGGGTGGCTACATTGATAATGCCTTTATGACAGGATTTACAGAAGGATACAATACAATGGATGCTTTGGCTTCATTAGTATTCGGTATTATTGTCATTAATGCAGTACGCTCTATGGGTGTAACTTCAAAAAAAGGTATCTTAGTAGCAACTGCTAAGTCTGGTGCTATAGCAATATTCTTTTTAGGAATAATTTATGCTGGAATTGGATATCTGGGTGCTACGTCTGTTGACTTGTTTGGGATAAAGGATACTGGCGGTCCTGTTTTAAGTGCAGCTTCTGAGTATTACTTTGGTTCCTTTGGAGCTATCCTGTTAGCTATCGTAATAATCTTAGCGTGTTTAACGACTAGTATAGGGCTAACTACAGCTTGTGCTGAGTATTTTCATACATTAATACCTGCTATAAGCTATAAAGTATTTGTGGTCGTTTTTAGTGTATTTACATGTGTGGTTGCTAATTTTGGATTAGCGAACATTATTACATACTCTGTACCTGTATTAATGCTTTTATATCCATTGGCTATTGTTTTAATATTGCTTGCTTTCCTATCACCATTGTTCAATCACTCGAGACTAGTCTATGTGATGGTTATGTTATTTACTTCGCTAATTAGTATTGTAGATGGATTGAAAGCGCTATGTGACTCTTTAGAAATAGCATACTTTTCTTGGTTGCAAACAGTCTTAAAATTGTATGATAATATCTTACCGTTTTATAGTGTAGGCCTAGGTTGGATTGTTCCGTTTGTTGTGATAACTCTCATAACCACCCTTATTGTTAGAGTTATAAGATAAGCACAAAGCACAGTTCATAAAGGGCAGAAAACTATGGAATTCAAAGCCCCTACATTTTACTAAGTGTAAAATGTAGGGGCTTTTTTTCTGGGCATAGAATTGTACTCCCTACTAAAGATCCTGAAAAATATAGCCATTTCGTACACGTAGTTTAAAGATAAATAACCTTATATAACTTTTTAGGGATCTCCAAAAGAAAACAAAACAAAACAAGTGAAATTGTATATACACAATTTCACTTGTTTTGTGGCGTCAGGTTGCTTATGTACCTGCGTTTTATCTGATTGTTAAAACTCTTCTATCGTATAAATCCAATTTGCACGCATTACTTCTGTAAGTTTAGTAACATCCTTAGTTTTAAACAACTGAATTAGCTCATTGTGCTGTTCAATAGATTGCTCTCTTAAATTTATTTTTTCATAATAATAAAGTCTTCTAACATGAGCTTGTAGCATCTCTACCATAGAGAATATGTATGGATTATTCGCACGGTCCACGATCAGCTGATGAAATTCTTCGTCAATTTTTAATGCTTTTGTGAATTCTTTAGCTTGTAGAGCTGCTGCAAATTCCTTATTTTTTTCATCTAGCATGTTTAAAATTTCTTCGTCCATATTAGGAGTTGCAAGTTCAGCTGCGAGCGCTTGTAATGCTGCTAAAGGAGGGAGTAAGTTATAAATATCCTCGGGTTCCACAGGTGTAACCTGTGTTGCTCTTCCTGGTTGCATGGATACAAAACCCTGAGATTCCAATAGCTGTAGAGATTCACGTATCGGTGTACGGCTAACACCTAGTGCTTGAGCTAATTCGATATCATTTAACTTCTCATCTGGTTGTAGAGTACCATCGATAATCCACTGTTGCAGCTGATTAAAGGCATGTAACTTAGCAGTAGTTCGTACTGGTTTGGTATGGTCAATTGGTATAGGCATAAAACAACCTCCTTTAAAAAGTCTAGTTGTTTCATATTATACACTATATTATGCAATATATCGCAGGTTTTATTGAAAAAATTTCCTTATTCTACTAAAATTTTTAATGTTATGTTTTTAACGTCTATAACGGACTCCTCCGCAATAATATCCTGTAGCATTACTTCCTTGAAATAGGTTACACTCTTTTCAAGTGGTAGGTGTAATATCTTTCTTAACGCAGTCTCATACATCTTGATAAATTCTGGATCAGTATTGCCATGCTGTAGCTCTGTAAAAGCTTCATAAACCTGATCCATTTTGTCTGCTAGCTCTAGCAAACGACCTTCAATTGTTTCATCTTTACCCTCTTTCATTCGATCAAAAAAGACAGGTTGAAATTCTTCTGGTATTTCATTTAGTATAAACTTTTCCATCATTTTTTCTTCTACGTGGGAAAGCATTTGCTTTAACTCGGGAGAAGCATGTTTTACTGGTGTTTTAATATCACCAATGAAAATCTCTGCGAAATCATGGTTAATCGTCTTCTCGTACAGAGATTTCCAGTTAATTGTTGCTCCATGGTTTTCCTCGATAGTTCCAAAGAACATCGCATATTGAGCGACCTTCCAAGAATGAGCTGCTACATTATGCTCTTCATATTTGAATCTTCCTGGTGCACGTATAATTCTCTCCAACTCGTTCATGCTCATAAAAAAACGATGAATTCCCATTTGCATTCACTCCTTCTCTATATATTACTTACATATCCGTATTTTATGTAATAGAAACTCTAGCAAATTGATTTAGTTTTATTTTCCCTACATTCGGGTAATCCTATACTAACCTAAGGAGGAATTGACATGGCCAAATATGAAAAACTAAAAGAGGAATTACTTAACCGATTTAAAGAATTAGAGGAAAGTTTAAATAACGATGAAGAGTTTGAAACAACTGAGCTATCCCAATACGATAATCATCCAGCAGATAATGCAACAGATTTAACCGATCAGCATACTAGACTAGCCATACGAAAGCGTAATGAAGAGGAAATAGAAGATATCAAGGCTGCACTTCAGGCAATGGATGAAGGAACATACGGGCAGTGTATAGTTTGTAACAAACAAATTCCTATAGAGCGACTAGAGGCCAAGCCAACAGCCTTAACTTGTATTGAGGATGCTCAACGGGATATAGAAGACTTCCGACCGGTTGAAGAAGATATATTAGGTCCTGACACCGACCGTCCAGTGGAGCAAGAGGAAAAACGGCTCAGAGACTACAGTAACAGCTTCGAGGATGTAGAATCCTATGGTTCATCAGATACTCCGCAGGATAAATAAAATAACAAAATGATGCCAATTCCAAAAGGTATTGAGCATCATTTTTAATTTTTACGACTTCTATTATCTCAGTCAAAAGTATTAAGGAATTTTAGTCCCTGTCATTTAACAGTCCAAATCCTTTCTGATACACTAGAAGCAAGGGGGAGTAATATATGGCAGCTATCGTTATGTTTGATGGAGAATGTAATTTTTGTGATTCCAGTGTTCAATTTATTATAAAACGAGATCCTCATGGTTATTTTAAGTTTGCTGCACTTCAAAGTGAAGCAGGGATGGAATTGAAGGATAAATATGGTATATCTAATCACATCGATAGTTTCATCTTGATAGAAGATGAAAGAGTCTATAAATTTTCCGATGGGGCTTTAAGAGTGTGTAAAAATTTAAAAGGTTTATGGAAGTATCTTTATATTTTCAGATTCGTTCCTAAACCAATTAGAAATAGTGTTTACAAATTCATCGCAAAAAATCGTTATCGCTGGTTTGGTAAAAAGGAGAGCTGTATGATACCCTCTCCAGAAGTACGTAGCCGGTTCTTATAAAGTAAATAATAGATTAATGAGGTGATTGTTCAAATGAAACACGAAGTGTATGATGTAACAATTATAGGGGGAGGCCCAACTGGATTGTTTGCTTCCTTTTATGCGGGGCTAAGAGATTTAAAGGTAAAAATAATTGATAGCCTTCCAGAGCTAGGCGGACAATTGATGGAGCTCTACCCAGATAAATATATATATGATATTGGGGGCCTACCTAAAATATTGGCAAAGGACTTAGTGGCAAATTTAGTTGAACAGGCTTCCTATAGTAATCCGACAATTTGTCTGGAAGAAACGGCAAATGAATTAGAAAAGCACGATGAGTATTTTATATTGAAGACGGATAAAGGCATACACTACTCTAAAACAATCCTGTTGACATCGGGTGTGGGTTCGTTCCAACCACGTAAGCTAACTGTGCCCGGAGCAAAGGAATATGAGGGCAAAAACTTATACTATAAAGTAAAGGATTTAAATGATTTTCAAAACTCCACTGTATTAGTACTGGGTGGTGGCGATTCTGCCCTAGATTGGTCATTAATGTTAGAGAATATCGCTTCCAAGGTAACGATCTGCCATCGACGTGACCAATTTACCGCTCATGAAAAATCAGTGCAACAGCTTGAGGCTTCTAAAGTACATGTTAAAACTTCCTATGCGATTAAAGAATTAATTGGTGATGGAGAACGAATTCAAGAAGTTGTTGTAGTGAGCAAGGATAAAGCTGAGGAAAGAATCCCAGTAGACCACGTACTAGTGAACTATGGCAACGTTGCCTCTCTTGGACCGCTAAAAAGCTGGGGTTTAGAAATGGAAAAGAATTCGGTAGTAGTGAATGAAAAAATGGAAACAAGTGTAGAAGGCATATACGCTGCAGGTGACGTATGTACACATGCTGGCAAAGTAAAGCTGATAGCAGTAGGATTTGGTGAAGTTCCTAATGCAATTAGTCATATCAAAGCCTCACTAGATCCGAAAGCAAGAGTACAGCCAAAGCACAGCACGAGTATTTTTGAAGAAACAAAATAAAAAACTCATGCCTCCATATAAGGCATGAGTTCTCTTACTTATAAAATACTTTATCGATATTGTATTTAGCTTTTAATGTATTAATTGCATAGGTTTCATATATTTCACGATCCATAGGCTCTTCCACTATACACACGCTAATTTTGTATACTTCATCGCGATGTTTAATCATCGGGGAAACGTTATCTTCAAAATGTTTTTTAATGCGTTGACGGATTTTACGAGCTTTTCCTACGAATAATAGCTCATCATTTTTGTTATAAAACATAAAGATGCCGCCTTTATCACGAGGGATTTGGTGGAAATCGATAAATCCATAGATAGATGGGATTTCAACTTCTCCTTCTTTAAGTGCTTGCGTGCGTTGTGTAATCGTTACAGTTGGTTTTGGTAATTCAATTTTAATCATTTCTCTCACGTCCTCTTATTGTCTGTCCTTTAGTTTATCACATTTTAATAGTAATATCTATTAGGAAGAGACGTGACTAAACTTGGAAAACGATAAAGTGAATTTAAGCCAGTAGGAAAGAAATTAGTCAGTGCTGATTTTAACGAAGAGCCTGGCAAGAATAGTGGAGAATGTTTATTTCTCCCAAGGAAACAGAACAAAAATATTCACACAATAGTAAAGTGAGGGTCTAGGGGGATTATATATTGGGAAGCTTACCGGATTGGTTTTTTGCAGTAGCAATTGCGGTTGTTATTTGTTTTATAATAGTAGCGGAGTGGTGGACGCGAAGAGGCTAGAATTTATGCTATAATAATATACTAAAGATAAGAAAAGAAAGAGGAATCATATGCTAACATTTGAAGAAAAAGAAGCAATTATTCAAGAGTTTCCGGAATTAACTCGTAAAGAAGTATCGATGAAGCGAGTTAACTACCATTATGAAAAAAGCTTATATGATAAAACAACTGTAATCTATCACTTACATCCTAATGGGAATGGCTTCGTGTATGTAGGAGACCTTCCACAATATGAAGCAAAAGAAAAAGGATTAGTTAATATTCGAGAAGTATCAGCAGATGAGCTGCGCCAAATGATTCAAGACTCAATTGCCTACTTAGCGACTGAGGAAGAGGAATTGATCGATGAAGAAGTTGAGGAGGAATGGACAAACAAAGAAAGCTCTAAGCTAACTCTTTTACAAGAAGATACTCTTTGGAATGTCTACCATGGCTATAACCTAGAGGAGAGCTTTGGCACCTACAATGAAGCAAAAGCATATCTTTTAGAAGAAGGCTTCCGTCTTACTGCAAAAAGATAAGGAGGTTTTTGTATGAAAGGTAAAACAACTGTCGCAATTATTATTGGAATTTTACTCATTGCAATTGGAACGACCTTTTACTTCATAATGAACTTCTTTGAGGATAATCCTACTCAAGCACAGCCAGTTGGCTATATTACTGGTATTATTATCGACACGAAGGACAGTGGAATACTTGTTGTTGAAGATTTAAGTGAAGAGGAAGCTCGCAATTTATCGGTAGAAGAAGCAATGGAAGCTGGGAAGGGTGCTACTTGGTTTAGTATTTCGATGGCTCAGCGCAATGAGTTAGAATTGTATGATCTAGTTAAAGTCGGATATGAATCCCTAAAGGAATCTCATCCAGCATCAGGTGAAGCTAAAACGATTGAGAAAATAGAAGAATAAAAAAAATTCTCCATAGTGCTTCTAACTATGGAGAATTTTTTTAAATAATGTAGGTGAAATTGCAACAATAGATATGTAATCCAATTACCCATTCATTGTACTTACACGGGAAGTTATATATTAAGTTAAAAAACTAATGTTTAAGTTATGCTTGAATTGGAATGTGCTTATAGGCAATTACATCAAAAAGACCCTTATCAGTTAACTTTAGCTCTGGTATGACAGGTAAGCTTACGAACGATAAGGTTAAAAGTAAATGAAATTCTAAATTAGGGTGAATAGATTCCAATGAATCGTGTAAATATTTTAACTCATTAGCAGTTTGACTAGCAGGTTTATCGGACATTAAGCCTGCTATAGGTAAGGAGAGAGAAGCTAGTACCTTTCCTGCTTCTATAATTACAACTCCACCTTGAATACTCTCTAAATGTTTACACGCTGCAAGCATATCCTCATCGTTTGTACCAAGTACAATCATATTATGGGAATCATGGGCAATCGTAGTTGCAACTGCACCCTTTTTGATACCAAACCCATTCACAATTCCAAGACCGATATTGCCGGATGCTTGATGTCGCTCAATTACTGCTAGCTTAAGTAAATCTTGCTCTGTACATGGAGTAAAAAAACCTTTGGAAACAGGGATCTTTTGAACTTTTTTACGAGTTGTAATTTGATTAGGTATTATTTCTATTATATGTGCTACCCCATTATTTGTTATTGGGATAGCAAAATCAGTAACGGACAGTGCTGGTAATGAAACAGTATTTGTAATATGTTGGGGTAAGTAATCCTCGGAAACATTTACTTTTAGCATTTTGTTATCTTCAGCAATCTTGAGTCCATTCTTCCAGACTGAAATGGCACGAAAGGATTCTAGGCTATCAACCATAAAAAAGTCTGCAATGAAACCTGGAGCTATGGCACCTTTGTTGTACAACTTGTAGCATTCAGCGGCATTTAATGTTGCTAATTGAATTGCTTGTAATGGTTCCATTCCTTCTTTGATCGCTAAACGTATGGCATGGTCGATGCTTCCTTCGTCTATCAATTCATCCAAATGCTTATCATCTGTACAAAACATAAATCGACGTGCATTTTGTGAATTGACAGCGGGTAGTACATCTCTTAAATTTTTAGCAGCAGAGCCTTCCCGAATTAAAACATACATCCCTTGTGCTACTCGATTTAATGCTTCTTCTGCCGTAACACATTCATGATCAGTATGAATACCTGCCACTCGGTATCCCCTAATTTGATTTGGATTAAGTCCAGCACCGTGACCATCTATAGGAACATTAGCTTCAAGGGCCATTGCAATCTTGTCTAACATATCAGGATCTCCCGAAAGGACAGCAGGGGAATCCATCACTTCAGCTAACCCAAGGACCTTCTCCTTAGTTAAGAAAGGTTGTAGATCCTTAGCTTTTAAAACGGCTCCGGCATGTTCAAAAGGTGTGGCTGGGACGCTAGAGGGTAGCATAATATGAATATCCATCTCGCTTTTTAAAGATTCATCTATCATAAATTGGATCCCGTCAGCACCGGAGACATTGGCTATCTCATGAGGGTCTGTAATAACTGTTGTGACACCATGTGGAAGGAGGATTCGACTAAATGCTAATGGGGTTACCATTGAAGATTCGATATGTATATGAGCGTCAATTAGACCGGGGACGACATATTTACCTTTAGCGTCTTGCTCAGCCTTTGCTGTAAAAGATCCAGTTGCATCCACTGCAACTATATAACCGTTAGTTACAACAATGTCCGCTAATTTCCATTCTAATGAAAATACATCTGCTATTTTAGCGTTGCGAAGAATGAAATCAGCTTTTTCTTTCCCTTGAGAAGCTAGAATTCTTTCTTTTAGTTGTTCAACCTTAATGTTCACAAATTTGTGCTCCTTTTTTGAATATTTTATTAATTATAGTAGTGCTGGGATTATAATGGAAGCTATAATTAAAATATAAACGTACAGGGGGGATTGAAATGGTTTATCGAAAAACACAGACTGCGAATATAGCCTTAGCTTTTTTGCTGCTTGTCCTTCTTTCTAATTTTCTATTATATCGACCACAAGTGCAGGACTTCTTTTCACTTCAGCTTACCAGCGGAGTTGCTATTGGGTCTCTTATAGATTTAGCAATTGTTGCTCCTTTACTCGTTTATGCAACCTTTAAGATTTCCGTCAAACAAGTAATTGGTCTTATGGTTGGAGGATTAGTTATTGCTAGATTTTTTATACCTTACGAATTGTTTTCCCCGTTTAAAGGTATTCTATATCTCGGAATTGCTTTTGAAGCACTTTTAATTTTGGCAGAGTTGAGTTTAATATTTTTAGTCATTTATAAAACCCCCAAAATTAAAGCTTTCATGACGGATATGAACACTTCGCCATTGTTTAGTCTCATACCTTCTATTAAACAGGTAGTTACCCAAAATATTCTTATAAGGATCGTCGTCTCTGAATTTTTAATGTTTTATTATGCAATTTTTACATGGAAAAAGAAAGCTCCCAGTCATCCGAATATAATTACCTTACATAAAAAAACAAGTTACATCGCATTTAATGTAATGATTATACATGCAATTATTATTGAAACAATTGGACTCCATTGGTGGCTACACGACAAATCGATTCTCCTGTCATTTGTGTTATTGATCTTTAATATTTATAGTGTTTTCTATTTTCTAGCTGATATCCAAGTAACACGTTTACACCCCGCAGAGATTAAAAACGGTAACCTGTATGTGACACAAGGGCTAAGTGCTCGAATTGTTGTACCGCTACATCTGATAAAGAATGTAGAGTGGGGTGTGGAAGTTCCAGATAAGAATACCCTTCAATTTATGTACCGTGATTTTGAATCATTAGAACCTCAAGCCTTGATTCACTTGCATGAACCTATAGAGGCTACAATGTTCATGGGGAAGGAAAAAGTAGTTACGCAGTTTGCCATCCGGGTAGATGAACCACAAAAGCTGAAAGAATTATTAGAAACAAGATGATGCGCATTATTTGACGAGAAAATATATGTTGGCTATAATTATCTCAAATTCGAGATAAAAAGGAGCTTTAATTATGAAGCATTTATTTTTTCAAGGAGAGGATTCTTCGAGACCGACCTTATTGTTATTGCATGGTACAGGTGGTAATGAGCATGATTTAGTTGGATTGGGTAAAGAGATAGATAGCTCAGCTAATATCCTAAGTGTACGAGGGAGTGTATTAGAAAATGGAATGCCCCGATTCTTTAAACGTCTTGCAGAAGGGGTTTTTGATCTGGAGGACTTACAGGCTCGTACAGTGGAATTAAAAAATTTCCTAGATGAAGCAGCTCAAACCTATAATTTTGACCGTGATCAAGTAGTAGCGATTGGTTATTCGAATGGAGCTAATATTGCAGGAAACCTTTTGTTTGAATATAACGATGTCTTAAAAGGTGCGATTCTCCATCATCCGATGGTGCCGAGACGTGGAGTAGAGGTACCAGGCATGTCAGGTACTCCTGTGTTCATTGGGGCAGGGAAGAATGATTTTATGTGTCCAGCAGCTGAATCTGAAGAGCTAAGGGACTTATTGCAAAATGCAGGTGCTAGTGTGGAAATGCACTGGCACGATTACGGTCATCAGTTAACACAAAGCGAAGTACAAGCTGCAAAAGAATGGTATAAAGCAAACCTCTAAAGAAATTAGTAGACTTACCCGGAGATTTTAACCTAAAACAAAGCCTAGTAGAGTATAATTTCTACTAGGCTTTGTTGTATTCAGGTTTCTATAAAGATTAGTACTTCAATGTTTAATGAAAGTTCTTGGCTTTGTATGGTCCCTTTCTAAAAGGCAGCCACCAGTTCCATTTACCAAAAAGCTTCATCAAGCTTGGAACTAATAGCAAGCGTATAATGGAAGCATCGATAGCGACCGCTATAGCTATTCCGATACCGATTTGTTTGACTGGCATAACCTCTGTGAAGGCAAAGGCACCAGTAATTACAATCATAATTAATGCAGCAGAGGTAATTATTTTACTAGTGGAAGTTAATCCATCTACAGTTGCTTTCGTATTATTATGATGCTTCATATACTCCTCTTGAATACGGGAAATGAGAAATACCTCGTAGTCCATACTTAAACCAAACACTAAACTAAAAACAATGACTGGAATTATTAAGGCGATGGTCGTTTCCTCTAACCCAAAATGGCCGTACTGAAATATATAAACAAGTATTCCGAATGTGGAGGCCAAGCCAATTACATTCATAATAATTGCTTTTAAAGGAATGAGCACTGAGCGGAAGGCAATGGTTAGTATGATGAAAGTAGAGCCCAATATAATCCCTAGCAAAATACCGACCTTATCAAAAATTTCATCAAATATTTCTTGGTTAAACTTAGGGTGACCACCTATTAGAAAATCTGTACCAATATCCTTGTCGGCCCATTCTCTTGCCCAATCCTGGGCTTCATCAGAGGAGCCATTAAGCCCTAATGTAACAGGGATCATTAATTTGTCATCTTGGACAAAGGTCTCCAATAATGGAGTGAGCTGACCAGATAAATCCGGAATCAACATGCTTTGTTCCCATTGCTCAACGCTAGATATTTCACTAGCCGAAAAGACAGTATCTACTGATTTAACATCAGGATCCTTCAAAAGCTGCTCTTCAATATTTTTCATAGTATTTAGTCCATCTGTATTTTCCCAGCCACCTGGTCGATCAGCAATCATGTAGATCGTAGACTGGTCTCCCATATTAAACTCATCCTCCATCACTTCATATGCTTGACGGGAATCATAGTCCTTAGGAAGAGATTCTACGGATGGAATGGTTAATGTCATTTCTTTTACTGGAATTATACCAATCCCTAGCAATACTAAAGCTACAATGATCAAGGTAACAGGTCGCTTCATAACAAAGGAGGCAAAGTTTCTCCATTTGGTAGAGGCACCAGGCTTCACACGCAGAATGGTCCATTTATTAATACGGTGTCCTAATACCATCAGTAAAGCTGGTAATAGGGTAATAGAACCCAATACTGCCATAGCGACGACAAGCATGCCACCAAGAGCAATGTTCTGAAAAATCTCTACTTCTAATACAAACATGGCGCCAAGCCCGATAAACACACAGAGTGCAGAGAAAATAATAGAACGACCAGCTGTTTTTATAGAGATTTGGACAGCCTCTACAACAGATTTCTCGGTAAGCTCTTCTTTATAACGATTAATGAGCAATAAAGCAAAATCAATACTTAATGCAAGCCCGAGCATGGGAACTATGTTTAGGACAAAAATAGATAAGTCCATCGCTTCGCCAAAGAATGTCATAACCCCGAGTGCTGAAACTACTGTGACAATACCAACTGCAATAGGTACTAGCGCGGCAACTACACTACCAAATGCTAGGAGCAGAACAATCAGGGCAATTGGAAGACCGATTGCTTCTGCACTAGCTAAGTCCTTTTGACTTGCAGAATTAATATCCTTGTTGATGGCAGCGGCGCCAGTTAAAGTGACACCCTTTTCATTTCCGATAGCTTGTCGAATGTCGTCAACAACCTCTGACATGTTCTCTGTATCCGTGTTAAAGTGTAACATTGCGTATGATACATTTTCCTTATAGAGAGTAGAATCCTCTAAGGGCGATTGGATGTCTTTCACTGTTTTTAAGTTTTCTATATCATTTAACGTATCCTGAATTGTTTGGTCGGATGTGTTTTCAAATACGACGAAGAGTGTCTCAGCGGGTAAATCAAAGGTTTCCGTCAGTTCATCCATTACTTGCTGGTGTTCTCCATCCATTTTGAAGCCGTCACCCTCAAGTAAAGATGGAAGACGTAAAGCAAAAAAAGCAAGAGCCACAAACAGGATGATCCAAACTCCCAAAGTGACTTTATAATGGCGTGTCACTAGGTTAGCTAAAAATTTCATACATTTCCTCCTTAGGTAAAGCACAGTAGTCATATAGCTCTCAAGGTAATACCAATCTCAGTGGTAGAGTTTCCTTTTTATTGTAATGGAAAGCGAGTTTAACTGCTAATATAATGCTATGATAAAAGAAAAATTATTGAAGGAGGAATATAAGTGAAAATCACATCTCCCAAATGTAACGAGAACCCAGAGAAAATCAACTTACATGAAGCTCTACAAGAGGATTATTATATTTCAAATGCTACTGTTTGTTCACTTGAAGGCATCGAAGAAGTAGAAGGTAAAATAATTTTTGATCAAGTACTTTTCAAACAAGCCTCCTTTGTGGATTTACATTTTAACCAAGTGGAATTTATAGATTGCATTTTTGAAAAGTGTGATCTTTCGAATGTCGTAATGGAACAGGTGATATTTCATCGAGTAGAATTCATAGGATGTAAGCTCTTTGGAGCAAATTTTGCGGATGCAAGGCTAACAGATGTAAGAGTGTTCGAAAACCATGCAAACTACCTTAATTTAAGCTTTGCTAAGCTAAAAAAAGTATCTTTTAATAAGAGTACATTAAATCATGCAGACTT
The DNA here is from genome assembly GCA_040274765.1 of Psychrobacillus sp. GTDB lineage: Bacteria > Bacillota > Bacilli > Bacillales_A > Planococcaceae > Psychrobacillus. Next base: position 13,344 of record JBEMAY010000006.1, on the reverse strand, counting down.
TATTGATTCCACTTTACAACAGGTAGAATTTGAAGCATGTGAGATAGATGAGGCGAACTTTACGGACACATCTTTGGATGGCGTCGACTTAAGTAATACTACATATGAAAACCTATTAGTATCACTAGAGGATTTAAAGGGCTGTACAGTTTCTATGGAACAAGCAATAGGATTCGCCAAGTCATTAGGAATAATTATAAAAGAGTAAAAGAAAAAACCTCGTATTCAATTACGAGGTTTTAATATTATTTAAAAGAATAAATTTAAGAATTGGAAGATAATAGCTGCAACTAAAGCAGATATAGGTAAAGTAATAATCCATGTTAAGACTATTTTTTTAGCGACTCCCCATTTAACACCCTTCACACGTTGAGCTGCCCCAACACCCATAATAGCGGATGAAATAACGTGAGTTGTAGAAACAGGTAAGTGAATAGTAGTAGCACCAAAAATAATCATAGCAGAGGATAAGTCAGCAGCCGCCCCGTTAATAGGACGAATCTTCATAATTTTACCGCCAACTGTTTTAATAATTTTATAACCACCAATAGAAGTACCAATACCCATAGCTGCAGCTGCTGCTATACGTACCCATAGTTGAATGTCATCTGTAGCTTGCCATTGAGCGGCAATCAGAGCCATCGTAATAATACCCATTGCTTTTTGGGCATCATTTGTACCGTGAGTAAACGCTTGAAGTGCGGCTGTTCCTATTTGGAAAATACGAAATCTTTTGTTTGTACCATAAAGGCTTCCTCTTTTAAAAATCACTTTAAATAGAGACATCATTAAAAATCCGACTGCTAATGCAAGAAATGGAGATAAAACTAGCGCTATCAAGATATTAGTAAAACCATCATAATTTAAAACTCCAAATCCTGCAGCAGAGATAGCTGCCCCTGCAATAGAACCGATTAAGGTATGAGAAGAACTTGATGGAATTCCATAATACCAGGTAACTAAGTTCCAAATAATCGCTGAAAGTAAAGCGGCCAAAATAATTAGTGAACCATTTTGAAGTGTAAAGGGATCAACTATATCCTTAGTAATTGTTTTTGCAACCCCTGTAAACGTTAAAGCCCCTACAAAGTTCATAATAGCTGCCATATAAACAGCAACTTTTGGTTTTAAAGCTCTTGTTGAAACAGAAGTTGCAATAGCATTAGCAGTATCATGGAAACCATTGATAAAGTCAAAGGCAAGAGCAAAAAATACAACTAAGATGGTTAATATAAAAATAGTATCCATAATGAAAGCTCCTACGCGTTACGCATAATAATTGTTTCAAGCGTATTTGCTACGTTTTGACAATAATCTGCGATATCTTCTAATTGCTCGTAAATATCCTTAAATTGAATAATACGAATCGGATCTTTTTCGTTTAAGAAAAGCTGCTTGATCGAAGTACGAAGTACCTCATCACATTTACGCTCATAATCCTTGATCAGAATGGAATGCTCATGCATTTTAAGCAATTTCTTTTGAGCTAATAGCTCCATCGCTTTTACAATCTCATCGGTACTCTTAACAATATAGCCTAGGAATGTACGCATTGACTCATCGATTTCCACTAATGTGAACATTTCAAGGTGTGCCGTAAAATTGTCAATTCCGTCTAGAATGTCATCCATTCGTATAGCTAGTTCCAGAATATCCTCACGTTCAATTGGAGTCATAAATGATTTGTTTAACATAACGATCAAATCATGAATTAATGTATCCCCAGCTGTCTCGTAATTTTTAAGGTGTAAGCTAATTTCTTTCAAATCTGAAGCGTTATTAATACGGAAATCATCTGCATAATGAGTGGCTTCACGTACGTTTTCAGCTATCTTCAAAAGGGATAGGAAAAAAGGATCTTGTTTTTTTGAGCTAATCATAAAAGCCTCCCAGACTTTAAAATGTTGTAGTTAGTATGAATTTTCCTCAAATAGCATACCAAAAAACTTACAAAATCAACACACTTTTTACTTTAAAATCGATAAATTTACAATCCTGTAACAATTCAAGTGTCTAAAAAGATTAAAATTTGACAATAAAAGTTACTTTTTGTAGAAAAATATAGCAATTTATATGTTGTTTTAAAAATTGAAACTTTCCGAATTTAGATACGTATAACTATTAAAGAAGTTATTAAATGGAAGAGTGGTGAGAAAAATAGAGCAAATATTCTTATATGGTTTAATTTTAATTGGACTTATTACTATTCTTTATGTGTTATTTGCAGATGCGATAGATGGCATGGAAGCAGGGATTCTTAATCCGACTACACTTCTCTCCTTTCTATTATTCATTTGTGCAGCTGGTTTTATTCTCCTTAAAATTACTAATTGGAGTGAAACCATTATAATTACCGTGGCTGTAGGGATATCCATCGTTTTAACCTTTTTGCTATATTTCTTTGTACTTTTACCTCTCTCCTCAGCCGAAGTCTCCACAGCTTACACAAACGAGTCATTACTAGGGCAAGTTGGAAAGGTTATCGTTCCTATACCCTCAAACGGGTATGGCGAAATCATTATCGAGACAGTAAATGGACTAATCGCTAAAAGAGCTACTGGTTTAGACAATGAAGAGATTGATTATGAAAAACAGGTCTTAATAATTGAAGTGAAAGACGGCACTTTTTTAGTAAAAGAATATGTGCCTTTTATAAAATAAAAAGGGGGATTTTAAATGGGTTTGGAAACGTTAGTTGTAATTGGAGTTGTTGTATTCGTTGTTTTAATCATGCTGGCAGTCTATATTACCAAATATAAAACAGTAGGTCCTGACGAAGCTTTAATCGTTACGGGGAGCTATTTAGGCTCTAAGAATGTTCATACAGACGACTCGGGAAATCGTATAAAGATTATTAGAGGTGGAGGTACATTCGTATTTCCTGTATTCCAGCAAAGTGAGCCTCTTAGTCTACTATCAAGTAAGCTAGAAGTTACAACACCGGAAGTATACACCGAGCAGGGAGTACCGGTAATGGCAGATGGAACGGCAATTATAAAAATTGGTGGTTCTATATCGGAAATTGCAACTGCAGCTGAGCAGTTTTTAGGGAAATCTAAACAGGACAGAGAAAATGAAGCAAAAGAAGTTTTGGAAGGTCATCTGCGCTCCATTTTAGGATCCATGACAGTCGAGGAAATATACAAAAATAGAGACAAATTCTCACAGGAAGTACAACGAGTTGCTTCTCAGGATTTAGCTAAAATGGGTCTTATTATAGTGTCCTTTACTATTAAAGACGTTCGAGATAAAAATGGTTATTTAGATTCTCTAGGTAAGCCAAGAATCGCTCAAGTTAAGCGTGATGCGGATATTGCTACTGCAGAAGCAGAAAAAGAAACACGGATTAAACGTGCAGAGGCTTCCAAGGAAGCTCAAAAGGCCGAAATTGAACGAGCGACAGAAATTGCAGAAGCTGAAAAAGACAATCAGTTAAAGGTTGCGGAATACAGAAGAGAGCAAGATATTGCTAAAGCGCGTGCCGACCAAGCTTATGAGCTAGAGACTGCTAGATCTAAACAAGAAGTAACGGAGCAGGAAATGCAAATTCGAATTATCGAACGACAAAAGCAAATTGAGTTAGAAGAGAAAGAGATTTTAAGACGAGAAAAGCAATATGATTCTGAGGTTAAGAAAAAGGCAGATGCCGATCGATATGCTATCGAGCAAAATGCAGCCGCAGCCAAGTCGCGTGAAATGGCTGAGGCAGATGCAGAAAAATATCGCATTGAGGCAAAAGCGAAGGCAGATGCGGAAAAAGTACGTTTAGATGGTTTGGCTAAGGCTGACTCTCAACGTGCGCAAGGGGAATCAGAGGCAGATATAATTCGACTGAAGGGTCTTGCAGAAGCGGAAGCAAAACGTAAAATTGCAGAAGCATTTGATCTTTACGGCCAGGCTGCTGTTTTAGATATGGTTGTTGGTATGTTACCGGAATATGCAAAACAAATTGCTAGCCCACTTTCAAACATCGATAAAATAACTGTAGTAGATACTGGTGGAGGAGAAGGTGGAGGGGCCAATAAGGTTACCTCTTATGCAACTAATCTAATGTCTACCCTTCAAGAAACGCTAAAGGCTTCCTCAGGGATTGATGTAAAGGATATGCTAGAAAACTATGCTGGTAAGGGGAATATACGTCCGAGCATTGAGCAGTTGACGCAGGAAGTAAAAAAATCAAATGAAGAAACGAAAGTGCGCGAAGTACAAGAAGTATAGCTTAAATATAAAAACAGACTTCCCTAGTAGTTGGAAGTCTGTTTTTTATATTGTCGTTCGTAAATGTATTTCATAAGAAAACACTATAGCCATTAAACACGAACAATTCCCATTTAATAGATGGTAGTTAACGGATCGTCCCGAAGATATGTATGGCATCGATAATACGTATATATAAAAAGAGATGAGATGCACGACCTGAATACTAAGGAAGTTATACGAATAGAAGACCTCAATATTTTATCCTTATAAAAGTATATGAATATCCTCATTCTTTTAAATATTGTTCGTATCTCTAATAATCGTCAGAATTATGAAATTGATTCTGTTATTAAGTAACTGTATAATTAAGGTTAGATTGTCGAATGTTGTAGAACTGCGGAGGGACAATGATACTTACAAAAGAGCAAATTAATGATATTAAAGAAAAGCATAGTCTACCTAGAGTAGTTACTGATAAAACAATTACAACTTATATTGGAAGCTCGGACGATATCTCTTATGCGCTTTATACAATTACACCTGAAAGCACTACTTGGATTTATTCTAACTCATCTAAGGAAAGCAATTACGTAGAAAAATATTATATTTTAGCTGGCAGTTTAAAAATAGTATGCTGGAACAGCCATAAAATACTTCAACCAGGTGATGTATTAGATTCAGATATGGTAAATACATTAGTCACTTGTCACGCAAAGGAAGAAGTACAAATTTTAATAGAAATGAGTAAAGAGTGCTTTAACCAAAATTTTACGGAGAGAGGCATTATTCATCGAGATGCTCTTCGTATTCAAGAGGTGGATGGTTATACATATCATCATTGTGCACGAATAAGAGATTACTCCATTGAGCTATGGAAAAGGCTGAACCCAAATAAAGAAGGAGTCCGAAGATTGTGCCTGGGAGCTTATTTCCATGATATAGGAAAGCTAGCTATTCCTATCGAAATTCTTAATAAGCCGGGGAAGCTAACAGAGGACGAATGGAAGATTGTGAAAATGCATACGACATTAGGAGCCGAAATCATGAGAAATCATGAAATTTCCTGTATTAGAGAAGCTGCTTTTATTGTCGAACAGCACCATGAACGGTATGATGGAAAAGGGTATCCTTTTGGACTGATGGGTGAGGAAATTTCCTTAGAAGCCTCTATTGTCTCTGTAGTAGATGCATTTGATGCAATGACTACTAATCGGGTATACCGTGGGGCCATGTCCTTTGAAGAAGCTATACTCGAAATAAAAAGAGGTAGAGGAACTCAGTTTAATCCAAAGGTACTAGATGAATTTCTCGAAATGTTACAAGAAAAAAATAATCAATGGTAAATGAAAAAGGAGAGAAAAAAATGTCTTATCGTATTGAACGTGATTCTATGGGAGAAATTAAAGTTCCACAAGATAGTCTTTGGGGAGCTCAAACACAAAGATCTAAAGAAAACTTTAAAATTGGTACAGAAAAAATGCCTATTGGCGTAGTACACGGACTAGCTCTATTAAAGAAATCGGCGGCAATCGTTAGTCATTCTCTTGGTAATCTATCTGAAGTAAAAAAAGATGCTATTGCAGCTGCGGCTGATGAAATATTAGCTGGGAAACTAGATCATCATTTTCCATTAGTAGTATGGCAAACTGGTAGTGGTACACAGTCTAATATGAATGTTAACGAAGTCATTGCTAACAGAGGAAATCAATTATTAGAGGAAAAAGGTAGTGAAGAAAGACTTCATCCTAATGATGATGTAAATAAATCACAAAGCTCTAATGATACTTTTCCAACAGCACTTCATATTGCTGGAGTACTAGCAGTCGAAAAAGAGTTATTGCCTGCAATTGACGTTTTAAAAGAGACGTTGGGCAAAAAATCCGAACAGTTTATGGATATTATAAAAATTGGTCGTACGCATTTACAAGATGCAACGCCACTGTCTTTAGGGCAAGAATTTAGTGGATGGTATAGAATGCTAGAAAAGTCTTCTAAAATGATTACAACGGCAGTGGAAGATATGAAAGAGCTAGCAGTTGGCGGTACAGCTGTAGGTACTGGATTGAATGCACCAAAAGGCTTTGGAGATTTAGTGGCAGCAGAAATCTCTAAAGAGCTAGGAATTGAATTTACTTCAGCTAAAAATAAATTCCATGCGTTAACAAGCTATGATGATGTTGTTTATGTACACGGTGCAGTAAAGGCACTTGCAGCTGATTTAATGAAAATTGCTAATGATGTACGTTTACTTGCAAGTGGTCCTCGTTCTGGTATAGGTGAAATCTCTATTCCGGAAAATGAACCAGGAAGCTCTATTATGCCTGGGAAAGTAAATCCTACTCAAAGTGAAGCCATGACAATGGTAGTAGCGCAAGTGATGGGGAATGATACTTCGATTAGTTTTGCAGCGAGTCAAGGAAACTATCAATTAAATGTATTTAAACCTGTTATTATTCATAACTTCCTACAATCTGTACGCTTATTAAGTGATGCAATTATTAGCTTTAATAATAACTGTGCAGTAGGGATTGAACCAAACCTAGATACTATTAAACACCATGTAAATAACTCTCTAATGCTTGTAACTGCATTAAATCCATACATTGGCTATGAAAATGCAGCGAAAATTGCAAAGCATGCACATAAAAATGGTACCACTCTTAAAGAAGCTGCTGTTGAATTAGAGCTGTTAACTGCCGACAAGTTTGATGAAATTGTTAGACCAGAAAATATGATTTAATCGAGGTATATATGAAAAAAATTCTATTTTTATTATTTTGTTTAATGTTGGTGCTCGGTGCCTGTGGTCCAAAAGAGGAGACGCATGACAGTGAAGAAGCAGATCACGAGGAACACGACCATACAACTCATTTAGCCAATGGTGATATTCAGGAAACTACTTCTTCGACGGATGTACTTCCAAAATTTTTAGAAAAACAACCTGAAAATATGCAGTTAATTTATCAGGCTGCAGCAAAAGCTAATGGTGTACTAAAGTGGATGCCTTGTTACTGTGGCTGCGGTGATAGTGCTGGTCATAAAAACAACTTCAACTGTTTTGTACAGGAAATAAAAGAAAATGGTGAAGTTGTATGGGATGACCATGGTACTCGCTGTGCTGCGTGCTTAGAAACAGCAGTTGCATCTATTAACATGGTTCAAGAAGGTAAGTCACTTATAGAAATTCGTGAGGCCATAGACGAGGCCTATAAAGAAGGCTACTCTAAACCAACTGACACGCCAATGCCGTCTTAAAATATAACTGCTCCTTCTCACTATAAGTGAGGGGAGCAGTTTTTTTTACACCAAATTCATGAATTTAGTTGTATTTCTTAAGAATATCTTCACTTTTTTCCTTGCTGAATGTTAAGAAACTATCTCTAGAATGAATAAAGAGGTAACAAGGAAGGGGTATTACATGATACACGTAAAGAATGTCAATCATACATTTTTAATTGGTAAGAAAGGAAAGGAAAAAAAGGTACCTGTTCTAAAGAATCTTTCCTTTGACGTACAACAAGGAGAAATAGTAGCGATAGTCGGAAAAAGTGGATCGGGTAAGTCTACACTATTGAACACCATTGCAGGCTTCATGACCCCTGAACAAGGGTCTATTCTTATTAATGGGCAAGAGACAGTTAAATTAAAGGAATTCGAAAGAGCCTCCTTTCGCTTAAATAATTTTGGTTTTATCTTTCAAAATTTTCAATTGATGCCTGGCTTGACTGCTTTTGAAAATATAGAGCTGCCATTAAAGCTAAAAGGGATATCTTCTAAAAAACGTAAAATAAGCGTCCTTCAGATTATGAAAAAAGTAGGTCTGGATTCTGTGTCCGATCACTATCCAAATGAATTGTCTGGTGGGCAACAACAGCGGGTCAGTATTGCGCGTGCATTGATTACGAATCCGCCTATTTTATTGGCAGATGAGCCAACTGGAAGCCTAGACTCAGAGACAGAACAGGATATATTACTTCTCATTCAGGAGTTAAACCAGACGATGGGAGTTACATTTATCATGATTACTCATGATGAAGAGGTCGCAAGCATCGCCCATCGCAAGTTGAAGATGCATGACGGAGAACTTAGAAAGGAGGACATGTCTCATGTTGTTTAAAGATCAGATTGAATTTGTGAGCCAACATATTAAGAAAAATAAACTACGAGTCTTTATGACGGTACTTGCCGCAACAATGGGGTGTGCATTTTTAATCGTTCTAGCTTCTATCGGATTTGGCGTACAAGAAACGATGCGTTCTGAGATTCTAGAGGACCAAGCTATTACAGAGATAGAGGTATATGGAAATGATGGCGAAATCGATTATGAAGAAATAAAAAATATAGAGTCGGTCGGAGCAGTTGTTCAAAGAACGAGTATAGACGTCGAAAGTATTTTCCAGCTAGAAGATAGAACGATATTCGGAAACACCAAACTTACCAATTTTAAAGAAGAAGAAAATTCAAATCTTATATTATCTGAGGGAAGAATGCCTACAAAAAGTAATGAAATAATAGTGGGCTATCATTTTGCGGATAACTTATGGACAGAGCAAGAGCGTGCTGCATGGGAGGATGGAGTAGCTGAAGAGGGAGAAATGCCGAAAGGATATGAAGGTGACTTACTTGGTAAAGAAGTTACTCTAACCTTAAAGCCATACGGACAAGAAACTGCTTTACCAGAACAATGGACATTTACAATTGTAGGAGTTACTAAAGAACCGGCAAGAGACTGGATAGTAGATCAAATAGTGCTAATGGATGCCTCTTGGACGGATACAATAATAACTGCCTATGCGGAGAATGTAGAAGAGGTTACAGAAGAAAATCTTCTATACACAGAAACAAAAGTCTTTACGGCTAGTTTAGAGCATGTCAAGGCTGCGACGGATGAACTTAAGGAAATGGGATACAGTGTTTACTCTGTTTCCGAGCAGTTGGAGCAGCTAGATGTATTTTTCATGGTGTTTAAAATAGGACTTATATTTGTAGGAACGATTGCTGTTTTAATTTCATCCATAGGTATTTTTAATACGATGACGATGGCAGTAACCGAGAGAACGAGAGAAATAGGGGTTATGAAAGCAATAGGGGCTAGTCCGAAGTTGATCCGACGATTGTTCCTTATGGAAAGTGCATGGATTGGAATTATAGGAACGATACTTGCAGTAAGTATTTCATATGCAGTTAGTTATTTGGCTAATCTAGTATTGCCTATTGTAGTAGGGGTGGCATTAGGCGAGGAGAGTATTGGTGGTATGGAATTAACTTTTTCATTAATCCCATGGCAGCTGGTAGCTATTGCAGCTTTCATAAGTATAAGTGTAGCAATGATTTCCGGATGGAGACCAGCTAAGAAAGCTACTAAAATAGATGTAATTCAGGCTTTGCGACAAGAGCTATAACATAAAAGAGTGAACAGATGCTGTTTAAGAATCTGTTCACTCTTTTTTTAGTATTACTTATTTTTCCCATTTGCCTGTCGGGTCAGGACAGGCGATTGCGCTTTTCTTGGTGTCTAGCTCCATCGCCTTGCCCCTCGGGGTCAAATGGGAAAATACTGCGGTGGCTGAAGAGCTGCCTCCTCGCATTTTCCCATTTGCCTGTCGGGTCAGGACAGGCGATTGCGCTTTTCTTGGTGTCTAGCTTCATCGCCTTGCCCCTCGGGGTCAAATGGGAAAATACTGCGGTGGCTGAAGAGCTGCCTCCTCGCATTTTCCCATTTGCCTGTCGGGGCAGAACAGGCGATTGCGCTTTTCTTTTAAGACGGGTCAATTGTAAAGTATGCGATGAAAAGTATAAAGACTACCGCCATATTTAGTAGGTTATATTTCCTCCTCGAGATTGACTGTTCAAATTTCCCTGACTTTTTTACAGCAGTAATGCCTGCATAGATTATTAATATAGCGATGAGTAAAGAGAAAATGGGATGTAGGGGATATACCCTAACATTTAAAAAATGAACGATTATGACTGCAATAGCCATTACTATGCCATATACCACTTTTTGATAAGTTGGATCTTTCATATGTTCTCTCCTCGGAATGTAATGCTTAGTCTAAATTTAAGTATTCCTTAAGTTCATTTTCTAAAAATGGTTGAGCATTTAGCATCTGTTTAAATTGTTTATAAGCCTCTATTTGCTCGTTGGTTGGTTTACCACCAGTTTTATAGGCACGTATTAAAATATTTTTAGGTGTATTTTCCATGTCTATAAACTCCACTAATTGAGCCTCGTAGCCTACCATATTCAAGATTTCCGCTCGAATGGAATCTGTAGCAAGTGCTGAAAAGCGTTCTTTTATTAGTCCATGCTTTAGCATAATATTTAAATTGGGAGCATCCAGTTGTCTATTTAACTCGTGCTGACAGCAAGGTACACTTAAAATGACACTAGCGTTCCATTTCACAGCACGGGCGAGCGCCATATCAGTAGCAACATCACAAGCATGTAAGGTAACAACCATGTCTACAGCAGTCTCCTCATTATAATCATTAATATCTCCAACTAAGAATTCCAGCTGATCATAGCCTAAATCCTTAGCTATTTGTGAACATTCCTCTATTACTTCCTTTTTTAAATCAAGTCCAGTAACGCGAATATCTAAGCCCTTTTCGACTTTTAAATAGTGATAAAGGGCAAACGTAAGATAGGATTTACCAGAGCCAAAGTCTAGAATACGAACAGGTTTCTCCTTTGGTAAATAAGCGAGAGTATCATCAATAAATTCGATAAAACGATTAATTTGCTTAAATTTATCGTACTTTTGCTTTTTTACTTTTCCTTCGGGAGTTTGAACTCCTAATCGGATTAGAAAAGGGTATGGGGTATGCTCGTCTAACAAGTAGTTTTTTTTACGGTTATGTGATAGATCCACTTGTTTCAGCGAAGTAGTTTTTTCACTTTTAAACATGACTTTATTTTTCTTTGAAAGCTGTATTTGAATCTTCTCCCCAAGAAAGTCTGCGTGAATCTGACGGAAATCGTCTAGTAACTTGTCCCAAGCTAAAGAGAATTCTTCTATCTGGATATTTTCGTGCTTTAAAATACGTTCATACTGGTATTCTAATTGGATATGATACTTGTTCTTTATTTCAATGGGCTTTAATTTAATACGCTTAATTTCATTAGATTTAGCCCTTGGTTGGCTAATGGTTGCTTGAATTAGCTGCTTAGATAGGATTTGGTTTAATACATAGTCTTTCATTTCGTTGAATTCCATTTCATCGCCTTCTTTTTCGTAAGATACTTGAAAATAGTGTATCACAACGACATATTGCTTAGGTAGAGTAGTTGCTTAGGATTATATAAGAGGTATATTCCTCATTTATACTATCAGAATTTTATGATAATATAAATGGTGAATAATCAATCGAAAGGGGAGATTTGGTTGTTAAACGAACAAACGATAGGGGAGATTGTAAAGGAAGCGGCAAGAAAATTTCCAGATAGAGAGGCTTATGTGTATCCTGAACATGGGGTTCGTAAAACATATAAAGAGTTTGATATAGAAACTGATGAGCTTGCGAAAGCATTTATCGGGATGGGTGTTCAAAAAGGAGAACATATTGCCATTTGGTCAGACAATAAAAGGGAATGGCTATTAAGCCAATTTGCAACTGGCAAAATGGGTGCTGTTTTAGTAACGGTAAATACAAACTATCAAGAAAAAGAACTTGAGTATCTATTACAGCAATCAGATGCTACTACGCTTATATTATGTGAAACATTCAAGACTACCTCATATCTCGACATTATTCGGGCAATTTGTCCTGAGATTCATACGGCAGAAAAGGGGGAAATTCATTCTTCAAAGCTCCCTCATTTAAAAAGGGTAATTGTGATGAGTGAGAACGACTATCCTGGCATATATAAATGGTCAGAGTTTGTTGCGCTTGCTAAACAAGTTACGGATGAAACATTAGAACAATCTTTGAAAGCGCTTCACAATGATGACGTAATCAATATTCAATATACTTCTGGAACGACGGGATTTCCAAAGGGAGTAATGCTTTCTCATAAGAATATCGTTAATAATGGTCAGCTAGTAGGTGATTACATACATCTTACGGAACAAGATCGGTTGTGTATCCCTGTACCTTTTTTCCATTGCTTTGGATGTGTGATGGGTACTATAGCTTCCGTAACGCATGGGACAACAATGGTCATCATCGAACAATTTGATGCCGGTAAAGTATTGAAAATAGTCCAGGATGAAAAGTGTACAGCGTTGCATGGCGTACCTACCATGTTCATCGCTGAGTTGAATCATCCAGAATTTAAGCAGTTTGATTTGTCTTCCTTACGTACAGGTATTATGGCTGGATCCATTTGTCCAATAGAGGTCATGAAAAAAGTAATGGAGGAAATGGGAGCATCTGAAATTACTATTGCGTATGGACAAACTGAATCCTCTCCAGTTATTACGCAAACTAAAACAGATGATTCAATCGAAAAAAGAGTGTCTTCAGTTGGGAAAGCCCATCCAGGAGTAGAAGTAAAAATAATAGATCCAGCAACAGGAGAAGATACCCCTGCAGGAGTACCTGGTGAACTGTGTACAAGAGGATACTTAGTGATGAAGGGGTACTATAAGAACGAAGAAGCGACAAAATCGGCAATAGATGAAAACGGCTGGCTCCATACGGGTGATATTGCGGTAATGGATGACGAAGGCTATATCGATATAACGGGAAGAATCAAGGATATGGTGATTCGTGGTGGAGAAAATATCTATCCAAAAGAAGTAGAAGAATTTCTTTATCAGCACCCTTCAGTACAAGACGTACAAGTAGTGGGTGTACCAGACCCGAAATATGGAGAAGAGCTAATGGCCTGGGTAATCCTAAAAACTGGAGAAAGCCTAACTTCAGATGAATTGAAGGAATTCTGTAAAGGTAAAATATCTTATCATAAAATACCAAGATATATTGAATTCATCGAAGCATACCCAATGACAGCATCAGGGAAGATACAGAAATTCTTACTGAGAGAAATGTCAAAAGAGAAAGTAGAAGCATAGACATATTTCCTGGGAAATCGACACCAAGAAAAGCGCAATCGCCTATTCCTGCCCCGACAGGCAAATGGAGAAAAGTGAGGAGGCAGCTCCTCAGCCACCGGAGCTTTTATCCATTTGACCCCGA
>JBEMAY010000005.1:0-78059 GCA_040274765.1 Psychrobacillus sp. | reverse complement strand
TTTTACCCTTCACACTCCGTACATTTACCGCTTGATTCCATTCGATTGAAAAGCGTTGGTATCGCTGAATAAAAGTGTTCTTTTCCATAAACTTCTTCCCACATGAACATCCATATCTGCGTTTACGATAAAAAATAAGCGTTGGTCTTTCAAACATTTTTAAGTGTTTGATTTTTTGCATTCTATAGTCATGAATTTTACTTGTTCTTTCTTCACAATTAGGACAAGTGTGGGGGGAGATAGGCATCTCCACATGGAAACAGAACCGATCTTCGATTTGTTCCATTTTAGTTACTTGAACTCCTTCTAATCCTGGTAAAACTATGTTAAAATTCATTTGCACACATCTCCAATCTTAACTTGTTTCTCGTCAATTCAAGTATAAGAGATTTGGAAGATGTTGTGCTTTTTTTATGCACTTAATTGTTTCAAGACCCCAACATTTATTGTAGAGCCTAATAAAAGAGAAGCGCAGTCTTCACGCTTCTCCTCTATAGTGATTTTATAGGTTTTTGAAAAATACTCTGATGACATCAGCGCCACCAATTATTGTACCGAGAGAACCAAACAGGTTAGTTAATACTAAAACAAGTAAGACCCGCGTAACCTTATTTCTCCAAAACCCTTTTACCGTAAATACATCCTCAGATAGTTTTTCAAAATCTCCTATTGTCGGTCGTTTTAAATAAGCCTGAACTAATCCAGAAAACCAACCAGACGCTAATATAGGGTGTAGTGCTGTTATCGGTGCAACGATAAACGCTGTGACAACCGCTAGAGGATGTCCTAACGCAACAATAGCTCCTAGCGCTGCCATCGATCCCGTCCAAATAATCCAGCTCCATGCCTGGTCCCACCCTGCAGTTGGGTTAGCTATAAAAGTATAGGCAACCAAAGCAATTAAAAGTATTGGAATAGTCCAACCAATAATTTTAGGTAAAATAGATTTTGGTGGAACAGCAGAAAGTTTTTCTAAATCTTGATGCTTGTAGATTTCTTTTGTAATACCTGGAACATGGGCTGCTCCTAAAACTGCTACAATTTTTTTCCCTGGAGCTTCCTTAATCTTTTGTGCTAGAAACTGATCTCGTTCATCAATTAAGGGTGTTTTTAACCTTGGAAATGACTCTGTAAATTCAGCAAGCACTGCATTAAGAGTATCTTGAGACTTCATATTCTCTAGCTCTTCTTCTGAAATAGTATCTTTACTAAAAATACTATAAAAGACTGAGGTTAGAAGTTGAGACTTACCAAGCCAGCCAAGATTATGCCATATGCGCGAAAAGGTTATTTGGATGTTACGGTCAGCTAATACAAGTTCTGCACCGTTTTCTTTTGCACTTTCTATTCCTTGAATCATTTCTTGGCCAGGCTTTATGTCAAACTGCTTTGCCATGCGGTTTTGAAATGAAGAAATAGCTAAGTTCATCAGGAGCAAGGTTGCTTTCTTCTCTTTTATGATTTTAAAAATATCTGTCTCTTTCCATTTGTTATTATCAGTAATAGATTGATATCTCTGTTCATCCAACTCTATACAGACGGAATCAGGTTGTTCTTTTTCAATCACTTCTTTAACCTGCTCTGCACTCAGCCTGGAGACGTGTGCAGTACCAATTAATATAATTTCCTTGCCATCGACCTCTAAACGAGTTATATTTGCTTCCGACATAAAATACTTCCTTCGTGTAAATGTATTTCTTTACATAAGTCATATCAAATATGTAAAGACTTGTATCTATAATAATGAAGCACTTGAGCTTAAAATTCAATTTGTTTATGCAAAAAAATGGGAAGATTTAATCTCTAGGCAAGGTATGCTTCTACCTTTCCTTTCTTGAAACCATGACAAAAATAAATAAATTCACTAAATATCTAACTAAGGCTCAGATTGTATTGTAAAAGTGTTGGGAAAAAGAGGTTGTACCAGTGTATTCTTTACTTCTGTGACAAGAAATATTGCATGGAAAGTGATATACTTACACTGATAATTAAGTAAAAAGGAGAATGTCTAATGATTATTGTTACAAATCGCATTAAAACAAAACCAGGATTTGCAGAAAGAATGGCTCCAAACTTTACAAAGCCAAGCCCACTTCAAGAAATGGAAGGCTTCGTCAAAGTAGAGGTTACTATTACTCAAGGCACCACGGAATATGATGAAATGAATGTAAACATGTATTGGGAAAACGAAGAAAATTTCCAAGCATGGAGAAACAGTGACAACTTCAAAGAAGCACACAAACGTCCAGAACCAGGCTCTGCAGATGCTGCCAAAGAATCTCCACTTTTGGGAAGCGAATTGATCATTTCTAAAGTAGCTTCGACAGTAGGAGCTATTTCCAATAAATAATTTAGTAAAAGGAGCAGGTGATCTCAAATCATTTGCTCTTTTACTTTTATTTATCGATACGATAGATTCCTTTTTTATCTCTCAATAAGCAGCTATTTGCCTCGAAAATCCGAATCATATATTCATTGTTCTCATCTGTACTACCTACATAATATGTGGCATGCATATTCTTTAATAGCTCTAATGAATATAAATGAAATAACTTTCCGAAACCTTTACCTCTATAATCTGGGACAACTCCAAAGTAAAACAACCTTCCTTCCTCAGTTGTTCCGTTTTCTATATGTGGAATACTGATACCCAAAGGCTCTCCCTCTTTATAGAAAACATGACAATGATTACGCCAATTAGGTCCTAGCTCATTTAAGAAGGCATCCATGATTTGCTCAATGGAGAATAAATTATTTTTGTTTGCAGAGCCACTGCGACATTGATCATATAGTTTTGCAAATTCCTCATCCGTCATTAAGTTAGCTGAAAGAGGGTGCACAAGAATAGAATTATCTAATGTAAAGTGTTCCTCTAGTGTTCGTGTATATTCCACAATAGAAGAAACCTTGTGAAATCCTTCCTTTAGTAGCTGTTTTTCATACTCCTCGTCCATCAGAAGCGATAAATAATTTACCTTTTGGTTTTTCCAATCCTCTAAAAGATTTTCTAGTTCCTCCCAGCACTCTTCTTTAGACTGACTCATCTTTACTTGATCGGCAAGCCAATATTCCTGGTCTTTTTTAATCACGCTAAAAGCAACCATTATATAATCCTCCTATAAGTCGTCTATATGGGTAACTCTATTTCTACCATTTCTTTTGGAATAATATAACGCCTTGTCAGCCTTCTCCACGATACTTGCATGTGTGTCTTCGGATGAATACGTTGCTACTCCCGTACTTATCGTTACTTCATCTATCGCCCATTCAGCTTTTTCTATCTCTAGTCTTAAATGTTCCGCCTGCTTTTTAGCTTCTTGTGCATTAGTAAGTGGAAGAAGGATGATAAACTCTTCCCCTCCGTATCTCAGCAAGGTATCTACAGGGCGAACTGTTGCTTCTGCTATTTTAGCTAACTGCTCTAGTACTTGATCTCCCATTGCGTGACCCCAAGTATCGTTTACTTGTTTAAAATGGTCGATATCTATTAAGCATAAGGAAAAAGGCTGGGCATTCTGCTCGTATTGAATGATCATTTCTTCTAGCTTTATATGAAAATATCGACGGTTCTTTAACCCAGTTAATTTATCAGTTATCGCTAGTTTCTCTAGCTTACCATTTAGTTCAAGTAGTCTATCTTGCTTTTCCTCTATTTCCTCATGAAGTTCTTCTAATCTAGAAAGAGCCAGTTCTTTTTCTCGAAATGCTTCCTCTAATTGTTTTTTTGCTAGCCTAATTTCTTGCTCATATCCTATTCTTTTTCCCATAGAAACTACTACACAGTCAATTACATCTATTCCATCACGATTTGCCTTTTTACCGTTTAACAATACCGGAATGCTCTGTCCGTCCTTATGCTGGAGACTAAGAAATAATTCTTCCACGTGTCCATATAGTCGTATATAGGGGTAGAAATAAGTATGAAAAATAAATCTATTTGTTTTAGACATAATTATTTCAAGATGTTTTTGAGAAAGCTCATCAAAGGCAAATCCTATCATGTGAAGAAAGGTTTTATTCATATCAATTAGCATACCTTCTTGGCTAATAATGATGTAGCCACAAGGTGCAAGATCTAAACGCTCCTCCATAAAACTGTCATTCCCTTCACTATACTTGATAAAGATACTCTTTAATAAGCTCGACCGTTTCACCCGGGTGACTAAGATGCGGATAATGCCCCTTTGCATCGATAATTTTAAACTCACTTTTTTCTATATGACGGTGTAAATATTCTCCCACCTGAAGAGGAACAATACTGTCTTCTGAGCATTGAATGATTAATACTGGAATAGACGATTTCTCTAAATCTTGACGATGGTCAGAAAAGAATGTCACCTCTGCAAATTGCTTTGTTATCTTTGGATTTGTAGAGCTAAAACTTTTTTCAACTTCCTTTGCCACAGTAGGATGATTTTCTACGGCAGCCACTACAGGAGCCAGATAACTTGCCCACCCAATAAAATTCATCTCCATCATATCGAGCATTTCTTGGATGTCTCTTTCATCAAATCCACCATAATAATCCTGATCATTTAGATATCTTGGCGATGGTCCAATCATTATTAACCTTTGAAACACTTCCGGCTTTTGAATTGCTGCTAGCATACCAATCATGGAGCTCACCGAATGGCCCACAAAGATTACGTCGCTCAACTTTAATGCCTCTACTATGTCTAACACGTCTTGAACGTATCCTCTAAGCGAACCATATTTTTCTGTATTATAAACATCTAAATCTGATTCCCCGGAACCTACATAATCAAATAAGATAATTTTATACTCATCGGAAAATGAAGGAACAATATGCCTCCACATCGTTTGATCACACCCAAACCCATGTGCAAACATTATCACTTTTTCTTTATTTCCAATTACTTTTACATTATTACGTTTTAATATCTCACTCATTGAAACACCTCTAGTTTCTTTCATACCTTATATAAAAGGCTTCCTTTTCTTTTGAAAGGGAAGCCTTACATAGATTTGATAATTTAACCAATGTATATATTACCAATATACTATTTTATTGAATTTTATTCTAGCCAAAAAGCTGAAATGCTACTAACATCCTAGAGTTTACTTGAGTGTTCTTTTTAAAAATTCTCTCGTTCTTTCCTGTAAAGGGTGGTTAAATATTTGATCCGGAGGACCTTCCTCTGCAATGACTCCTTTGTCCATGAAGACTACTCGATCGGAAACTTCCTTAGCAAATTCCATTTCATGTGTAACGATTAACATGGTAAGACCTGTATTCGCAAGCTCTTTCATAACTTTTAATACTTCTCCCACCATTTCTGGATCAAGTGCAGATGTAGGCTCATCGAACAGCATTACATCGGGTTCCATAGATAAAGCTCGTGCGATAGCTACTCTCTGCTTTTGACCACCAGACAATTGCTTTGACTTAGCATTGACATAGCCATCCATACCTACAACCTTTAAATATTTCATCGCAATTTTTTCGGCGTCTTCCTTTGAACGCTTTAATACCTTGACCTGTCCAACCGAACAGTTGCTTAATACATTGTGATTATTAAACAAATTAAACTGCTGAAACACCATTCCTAGCTTTGTACGGTAAGAATTGATATCATGCTTAGTGCCTAGGATATTATCTCCCTGATAAATGATTTGTCCCCCACTAGGCTTTTCCAATAAATTAATACATCTTAGCAGCGTGGATTTGCCCGATCCGGAAGAACCTATAATACATACAACCTCTCCTTTTTTTACAGAGAAATTAATATCTTTTAAAACTTCATGTGATCCAAAGGATTTGCTTAAATGTTGAATATCAATTACGTTTTCCATATTTGCTCCTCCTTTGTTTACTTAGTTTCATGAGGACCTTTTGGCAATACAGCCATTTGCATGGGCTGACCAATAACTGTGTAATTCTCAGGTCCGTCTAGTTTCTTTTCAAAATGGCGTAAGATCAACGTAACTGCAAATGTCATGATAAAGTATAGAATACAGGCCACAAAGAATGACTCAAAATATCTGAAATTGTTTCCAGCTACAGACTTCGTTTGGAAATATAGTTCTGTTACCCCAATCACATTTAATACAGAAGTATCTTTAATATTAATGATGAATTGATTGCCTGTTGCAGGAAGTATGTTGCGGATAACCTGTGGTAACACAACATATAACATAGTCTGAATGTGATTCATCCCTATCGCTTGTGATGCCTCAAACTGTCCTTTATCGATTGAAATGACTCCCCCCCGAACGATTTCTGCCATATATGCTCCTGTGTTAATAGATACAATAAAGATTGCTGCTAGTAAACGGTCCATGTCCAATCCGAAGGCCAGGGATGATCCATAAAAGATGACCATGGCTTGGACGATCATTGGCGTTCCTCGGAAGAATTCTATATAGATGGATAGAATAAGGTTAACAAGCTTTAAAAAATATCTGCTAACTTTCTTTTCAGGCATTGGAATGGTCCTAATAACGCCTGCTAATAAACCTATGATTGCTCCTACAATAGTTCCTATTATAGAAATCAACAGAGTTATTCCTGCACCACGCAAAAACATGGGCCAGTTATTTGTAATAATGGAGATAATCCATTCTAAACTCATTGTCTTCCTCCTTATACATGCTGTTGTCTCATTGACCCGCTAACCCTAGGAAGTAAGCCTCTATAACATATAAAACGGCTGCTTTTGTTTAGCAGCCGTTAGTATACCTATTCTGCAGCTGGTTGATTTAAAATGGCATCGTCCATAATCTTTTGACGCTCTTCTTCTGAGATGTCTGCTAATATTTCATTTATT
Organism: Psychrobacillus sp.; assembly: GCA_040274765.1. Lineage (GTDB taxonomy): Bacteria > Bacillota > Bacilli > Bacillales_A > Planococcaceae > Psychrobacillus. The sequence continues at coordinate 71,271 of JBEMAY010000005.1, read as the reverse complement.
TTATCTGTAAAATTGCTATCTTTTTTCAATCCTACCGCAATAGCTGTTTCCTCTTCGTCTGCAACAAATCCTTCTTCAAATTCAACCATGGCGAAGTTATCATTGGCGGAGGAAGCACTAATTCCTTCTGGACGTTCAGACACATAGCCGTCAATCATACCAGTTTCTAGTGCTACACGCATTGCTGGAAAGTTATCTGATGCAGGCTGTTTTTTCACATCTTCAATTTGGTCTATAACTCCGTAGTGGGAAGTATTTAATTGCCCTGTAATTTTTGCTCCCTTAAAGTCTTGGATGGATGTAGCACCATCATATTTTCCGCCTTTTTTGACCACCATAACAAAGTTAGAAGTATAATAGTTTTCGGAGAAATCAATTGTTTTTTTACGCTCTGCAGTTGGTGACATTCCCGCAATAATTGCATCAATCTTACCTGAAGTTAAGGCTGGAACCAGACCGTCCCATTCTGTTTTAACGATAACCAACTCTTTACCTAAGCCTTCTGCAATTTTTTTAGCCATTTCTACATCGTAACCACCGGCATACTCTGCATTACCATCCAATTTCACGCCACCATTTTTATCGTCCATTTGAGTCCAGTTAAAGGGAGCATAGCCTGCCTCCATCCCTACTGTAAATGTATCTTTAGCGGATGCGGATCCACTACTTTCATCCTCTTTCGTTCCACAAGCTGCAAGCAATAAAAACATAGATAGTAATAATGTTAATGTAAATAGTCTCTTTTTCATGTCTAGTAATCTCCTTTTTTAAAGTTAGTATATGTAGGCAAGCATACAAAAAGGACAACCGTACAAAAAAAGACTTGAGGTAGACTCAGGTCATAATGTATGGTTGCCCTAAATCCTCTACTTTTCCCCATGAGATAGCACACCATTATAAACCGGGACGTTTATAACGGACAGTCCTGCAGTTGTTCACTGCAGACCCAGCAAGTAATAGTGAGTTATTACAAGCTTCGGCGACATTTCCTTCTCCCTAGTATCAAAGCCTCTCAAGCTCCTCTAAGGACTGTTAAATATCGCGCCTCTACCTCACTTATAAAAGCGAGGTTATATTCAATTTGTTGTTCATAGTCTACAACAGAGATTTTTATCTGTCAACAAGCAATCTATTGACTAATCACAATATTACTATTTTTAAAATTTTATTATGTTTGATATAAACCAAGCATTTGAAGGAGTATTTTTTCTTTATTGAATAGCTTTCTGAGCCTCTTTCGCAGCATATTGGCTCTTTTTTACCCACCTAATTATTTAAAAAGTGACCCAATCAATCGAGGAATAAATAAGAAAATATCTGCTATAGTAAATGCATTTTCTACTTTATCAAAGGTGTCCATTTTGGTTTTTTCTTTTAGCTCATACGCAGTTATTGTATCTCCTTGAACTGGCTCGATTCCATCATGAAAACTAATACGAATGGACCGGCAATTCATGTAGTCGGAAGAATCCATTACTTGAAAATGTATATGGGGCTCTGAGGAATTTCCGGAATTACCACAAAGACCCATTATTTGTCCTTGTTTCACTGCGTCTCCTTTTTTTACTACAACGGAATGCTGCTTAAAATGAGCAAGCAAGCTATACTCTCGATTTTCATGCTCCAAGATGACATAGTTTCCTGCAGGTTCTTTTTCGTTCATTTCTCCTGGAACATTATCATTGATATTATTTATAACTTTTACTACCTTGCCATCTGCCGGGGCAACAACCTCCTTATCAAAAGCGAAGTAGCTTTCATTACGTAATACAACATCATCTTTATGCGTCTGACCATTCTTCATCATCACTAAATCATAGGCATAGCGTTGAGATTCATAAACGTAATGATAGTTAAGGAATTCATTAGTACCTCCCCATAAAACGAACCATTCTTCCTTAATAGGCATTATATATTTATTTTTCGTGTAGCGTTGGTCGCTTTTGGGAAAGGTTACATAAGGTTTTAATACGATGCCTTGGATATAATTAGACGAATCAAACGTTACACAGATTGCTTTTTCCTTATGATGATCTAACCATACATACTGTGTAGAACATCCCATTTGGGTTGTATTAACTAATTGATAGCTTTCCACATTCTGGTTATAGGAACATGCTAAATCGGTAAATTGGTCAAGTGATACTATCTCTTTAAAGTCTTGGATGCATTGGTTATAAATTACTTCGGGGTCTCCATATAAGAAAGAATGTCCAAAATCCTCTGGTGATATAAATTCCTCTACATTCACGATTCCGTTTACCTCCCTTTACTGATAAGTTCGTATATATATACTACGACACAAAGTATCTACGGTTTCGTTTCTTTAAATTTGTAAAAGAATAAGAGACTGGAACATAACTAGTCAATAAATTAAGAAAATGTGAAATCAGTAACTTGATTTCACATTTTTTCTTTTTTAAGTGGTAGCCAATTTCTAATAAAAAAACTCTCGCTTATCGTTGTGTGGAGAGGAGGCGTCGAATCCACGGGGAACAGCGTCATGAAAGCTCCACAGGAGCAAAGCGACTAGGAAATGGAAGCCGTCCCCTAGAAATTGTCCGCTGTAACGTAAAACAACTACGCTTTATTGAGGGAACTTTTGTCCCGCCCTCTTTTCAGCTCATTTTATTTCCATTTGGGATCATTTATATCGAAGGTTAATAGACCTGGGTTTAAATAGTCCTTAGGATCCTCTATAAACAACAGATCTGGACGACTTTCAGAAGGTATATTTTTCAACTCTTCTTTCAAGTACTCTTCATAGTTCTTAGCTGTAGTAGTAATTGGTGGCGACCAATTATCATGGTGAGTAGGTACAAATAGTGTCGGTTGCAATGCTTCCATGTACATCCTGGAATCTCTAAGTCCATTTGTGTACTGATTGAAGCCCATGATTGCCCCTAATTGTACATCTGTTTTTGGTAGAGAGGCCATGATCTGAGTTAATTCCGGTGCCTTTTCTTTTATAGGTCCTGCAGAATCATTCCAGGTTAACGTAAAATCTCCTACCTTAAATTGATACATCAAAGTACCGCCTTCATCTTCCCCTATGGATTCAATTATTTTGGAGAAGTCACCCCTTGGGGCTTCGCTTTCTCTATCCTTTTTAGGAAAGATTGCTGATGATACATCTTCCCTATCTGGGAGCTCTAGACCTGAATGCACATGTGTAAGGGCTGTTATTTCTACACCATCTAGAAAATTCAATTGCTGCTTTTCACCAGGCTGTGCATCTGCTCCTACTGCTTCTATACAGTTTATAAGATCCTCATTTTTAGCATCCTTCTTTATAATCTCACAATGTTCTGGAGTACCGACAAGAACCGCCTCTGTCTTTTCTATAATATCTGCGGCATAATCTGTATGATCGTAATGAGCATGACCGATAAAAACTGCTTCTGGCTTTAATTGTGCTAGCTCGTCAGGATTAGTTGGGACATAATTAGAATCCTCTCCTCCAGGAATCCATGTATCTAGTAAAACAACATGACCATTAATAGCTGCAGCAAAATTAGAAACACCAAACCACGATACTATGATTTTATCCTTGGCAATTTCACCAGTTTGAGCATTTACGTTTTGCTCACCAAAAAATTTTTGACGCGCTTCAATCATTTCTAGCTCCTCATCCTCTAAAGATTGAGCCTTTTCTGGACCAATTGCGGCTGCTATTAAAACCATGCAAAAACTAAAAAGAAATAGGATTATTGTTTGTTTCAACCAGATAACCTCCTTATGAAATTGGGATATATATATACTAATATGCACACTTATTTCCCTCTCTGAGTTCTTACAAACGCCCAATGCGGTTTCTAATATCTTTTTAAGAATTTTAGATTCTATTTTTTTAGGTTGGTATCTTTCTTATGCATCAAACATTAAAAGTTTCACATGGAACATAAACTAAATTAAAAATAGCCTACCTCTTACACTTTGAAATGCAGAGATAGGCTAGAATTTAAAAAGGGATAAAAAGACGAGACCCGTCATTTTTATCCCTTTTATTATTTTTGTATAAACATTTGAGTCCAATAGTTTCCGTCTTTCACATAACCTACCCCAATATGAGTATAGTTTTTGTTTAAGATATTGGCTCTATGTCCCTCACTATTCATCCAAGCGTTAACTACTGCTTTCGCAGTCGTTTGACCTTGTGCAATATTTTCTCCTGCTGATTTATAGCTAATTCCAAAATTCTTCATCATTGTAAATGGAGTTCCATACACAGGACTTGTATGGCTAAAATATTTTTGATCGTGCATATCTTGTGATTTATATTGTGCCACTCTTCCTAGCTCCCAGTCATAGCTTAAAGGAGACAGACCAGCATTTGCTCTTTCCACATTTACAAGTTTAATTACATCTTGTTCAATATTATAAGAATCTTTTGTAGGAACATTTATTTTTTGTCCCGGATAAATTAAATTTGGGTTTTCTAACTGAGGATTTTCCTCAATTAATTCTGAAACTCCAGTTTGAGTTTTTACTGCTATTTTCCATAGAGAGTCTCCTGATACTACAGTATAGGTATTTGCTGCAAATGCAGTTAGTGGTAATAATAAAGCTAGTGCGAATGCTGCTACTGTAACTTTTAATTTCTTTTTAAACAACGTAATCTTCCTTTCTATTTTTACTCTATTACTATAGTAAAATAAAAAAGTCCGATAATTCATCCCTTAATAATTGGATGTATTTTTACAGTAAGATTACAAAGAAATCAAATAGGAAGAGGAAGCTTGGTATAAGGCGAATTCCACCTGGTTCAAAGGTAATACTTTTGAAATATTGGAGGGAATTTAATCCTCTCCAGACAAATTCTTTTATAGTTTTATGGGTTAAGTTAAGTCTACTGTCCTATACAACTTTCCATGTTTAAGCTATATTAAAAACAGGTGATTATATGAATATTAAAAATTATTTAAATAACGAACGTTTTCTCTTGGGCACAACAATGAAAGATCAGGCTGCTTGGGAAGAGAACAATATGGCCTTACACATCTGTCAAAATCCAACGCATATATTAGAAAATCGCGAGAAATTAGCAGATCAACTCAATTGCAGTCTAAAAGATTTGGTTTGTGCCCAACAAACCCATAGTGCAAATTTCCATAAAGTGACCGCAGCTGATAAGGGGCATGGAGCCGAATCCTTGGAAACTGCTATTAAGGAGACAGACGCTCTATATACCTTTGAGCCAAACCTTTTGTTATGTAGCTTTACAGCAGATTGCGTTCCAGTCATTTTCTATAATGAAACTAATGGTCTCATTGGAGTCATTCACTCCGGTTGGCAAGGAACCATAAAGGAAATTACACTCAAACTATTTGAGCATCTAACAATATACGAACAATGTAACCCAGCTGATTTTCATGTACAAATTGGCACTGCGCTTAGCCAGGAAAAGTTTGAAGTAGATGAAGATGTCTACACAAAATTTAAGAAACTAGGATATGCAGATGATTTTATGTATTATAAAAAAGAAACAGGGAAATATCATATCGATAACCAGCTGACTGTTCAAAAACAGTGTGAGCTGGCTGGTATTCCGCTTGAACAGATTTCTATTGATCGTACATGCACATTTTTAAATCCAGATGGCTTTTCTTACCGAGAGGATAGAAATACTGGGAGACATTTAAGCTTCATCATGAGAAAGAAATAATTCTACAAACAATTTTATTTCACTCAAACAGCCTGGTTCTTATGAAAGCCAGGCTGTTTTTTTAAGTAAAGTATTCAAATTTTGCGTTAGGAAAGAACTTTTCCATATAACTATATAGATGCTCTTTGATGTCTTCCTCTTCTTCTTTTTGATAAATGTATTTTCCTATACCATACTTTCCCCATTTTAATCTTCGAGATTCTTCGTCCAGTTCAAGCTTAGTCATTGGGTAGTTTTTTTCAATCACCTTTTTAGCAGGCTTTGTAAAACGATGCTGGATGAATTCAAAGGTAATATCATCTCGTGCATCCTTTGGAAGCTCTGCATCTAATCGTTCAAACATATGATAATATCCTTCTTTCCAGCCTTCATGAAGATATATAGGAGCGACAATAAACCCAAGTGGATATCCTGCTCTTGCAACCTTTCCTGCAGCCTCAATCCTCTTGTCTAATGGAGAAGTACCAGGCTCAAAATTTTTAATCACGTAATCCGCATTTACACTAAAGCGAAATCTGGTCTTTCCATTATGCCTCGCATCCAATAAATGATCGACAAAATGAAATTTCGTCACAAATCTTAGTCTACCGAATTCCGATTTACCAAAATGTTCAATTGCTCTTTTTAAGGTGTGAGTTAAATGATCTATTCCTACGATGTCAGAGGTACAGGAGGCTTCAAATCTTGTGATTTCCGGAGCACGTTCTTCCATATACTGATCAGCTGCTCCGAGAATTTCCTCTACATTCACATATGTACGGATATAAGGCTTGGATCCCATAGTCGTTTGTAAATAACAATAATGGCAATGTCCCATACAACCAGTGGCAAAAGGAATTGCATATTCCGCAGAAGGCTTCGAGGTATCAAATTTCAAGGTCTTTCGTATTCCTACAACAAGTGTAGATTTAGCAATACGGTATTTTTGAAAGTCATTATCTCCGGGAAGGTTACGTATTTGGTTATGAGAGGTCGTATAATGAATTTCTTTTCCCATCTTCTCAAACTTTTCTTTTAGCTCTCTACCTAGTGGATAATCAAGCGCCTTGGGCTCAAAATACACAAGCTGAGGTGTAAATGGTTTTCTCATGTTTAACCTCCATTATTGAAAATAGTGACGATACGCCTGCTCTGCTTCATAGGCACTTGTATAAATAGCCAAATCAGCTGTTAAAGGGTAATACGTTTCATATACAAAAACAGCTAGTCCATTTGGATTTTCTGGATCATTGACTACTGCCGCCGATTGAATATTAGCTACACTTTGGATGTGGGGATTACGATAAAACACATAAACAATATCTCCTGCTGTATAATCTTCCATTGGTTTTTTCATCTCCTAGCTTTTTCACTAGCTTGGCTTTCCTTAAAGAATTTATGTAATAAATAGAAAAACCACATTCACTAAAGCGAACATGGTTTAGTTATTTGAATTGATTTCATAGTTTCTTTTTATATAGAAATACTAATGCTTGAATGGATTCCAGCAAGGCACCACATTGGTATGGGTTATCTATTTTTCAAGCTCTAATATAGTTTTTTTCTTTTTGGAGAGCCCATAAAAGTAATCGTACGAAAAATTTGTACTCCCTACATATAAAAAGATGTTAATAAGGACATCGTACAGTATTCTTCGAGCACAATAACATGGAGATGTTCAAAAAAATATCAGTTTCACATTTATATTCACTTAACAAAACATATGCTTTAGTAAACCTAAGAAAAAAGGAGCTGCCCATTGATTATATATGTCGTTAATAATGGAGATACACTTTGGGAAATTGCTAATCGATATCAAATAGATGTAAATGCCATTCTACAAGCGAACCAGTTGCCGGACCCAAATACTCTATTAGTCGGTCAATCGCTGATCATTCCTATTTATGGAGTCTATCATACCGTTCAAACTGGTGAAACTCTTTGGTCGATTGCACAACAGTATGGTGTTTCGGAACAATCTATTCTTCTATCTAACAGACTAGCAAATCCAAATCTCTTATATCCTGGTGAGCGAATTTTTATCCCCCCTATCATTCATGTTGTGCAGCCTGGTGAAACATTACGACAAATCGCTAGCCTTTATGGAACTACTATCCAAGCACTTCTTAATCAAAATAAAATACAAACGCCCGGCATGCTCTATCCAGGAACGCAATTAATCATTCCAAGAGTAAAGCCTGTAGTCGAAGTAAATGCCTATACCTATCAGAAAGAAGAGGATTCAGTCCAAACAGTGAACAGTCTTCGAACTCTTCTCACCTATATTAGTCCCTTTGCTTACAAGCTGACTGAAAGTGGGGATTTAGAGTCCTTACAGGATGAGGCATTAATAAAAGCAGCAGTTGCCGATGATATTGTACCAATGATGGTGATCACTAATTTCTCATCTACAGAAGCTGGAACCAATCTCATGCATGTCATCTTCTCTAATCCGGACATATTAACGAAATTGATGGCAAACATTCTTCAGATTATGGAGGATAAAGGTTATAGAGGCTTAAATATTGATTTGGAAAACGTATTACCAGAGGACAGGGATGCTTATACATCCTTTCTTCAGCTAGCAGTCGATACACTTCACCCTAAAGGATACTTTGTTTCTACTGCAGTTGCTCCTAAAGTTAGCGAGACTCAGTCCGGCTTGCTTTATGAAGCGCATGATTACGAAGCACATGGAAGAATTGCAGATTTTGTGATCCTCATGACGTATGAATGGGGCTGGCGTGGTGCATCTCCACAAGCAATCTCGCCCGTCAATCAAATGAAAAAGGTAGTAGAATACGCTTTAACTGTTATACCCGCAGACAAACTATTTTTAGGATTTCAAATATATGCAAGGGATTGGCGAATCCCTCATGAAGCTGGGCAAATCGCAGAGACCTTCAGTCCGCAGGATGCAATTACATTGGCTACTCAATACGGAGCAAGAATACAGTTTGATTCAGTAGCTCAATCACCTTTTTTTAATTACACCGATGAGCAGGGACAAAAGCATGAGGTTTGGTTTGAGGATGCCCGGAGTGCTCAGGCTAAATTTAATCTAGTCAAACAATATCGTTTAAGAGGAATTAGCTATTGGGTGTTAGGTTATTCCTTCCCTCAAAACTGGGTGTTGTTAGATGACAACTTTGAAGTAAAGAAAATAAAAGATTAAAACCAATCTCCTCTCATTTAGATGTTAAGCGACAAGTCAATAAATAAGAAAAGAACCTATCATCTACTGAAGATGGTAGGTTCTTGATCATCTATAAAATAATACTTAGATAATATCGTCTATAGCTTCACTAACGTCTTCCAAAGGCTCCATGTTCTCTGCTACCTTTTGGTCTGCTTTTAGTCGAAGTGTCTCTGCTGTATCAGCATGTACATCCTTAAGTAACTCCGGGTTGTTCATGAGTGACACACCGTAAGACGGGATCATCTCTTTGATTTTTGGCTCCCACTCCGTTATATGATCTGGGAAGCATCGTTTAAGGACATCTAGCATAACCGGAACAGCTGTTGAAGCACCTGGAGAAGCGCCTAGTAGTGCTGCAATGGAACCATCCTCTGCAGTGATAACCTCAGTACCAAATTGAAGAGTTCCTTTTCCTCCAGCTTCTGTGTCCTTAATGACTTGAACACGTTGGCCAGCTACAACTAAGTCCCAATCCTCTGCTTTAGCATCTGGAATAAAGATTCGTAGCTCTTCCAAGCGTTGTTCTTTAGACAGCATTACCTGTTGTACCAAATATTTTGTTAGAGACATCTCTTTTGCACCTGCAGCTAGCATTGTAAAGAGATTATGTGGCTTAACAGAAGATACTAAATCCATCATCGATCCAGTTTTTAGGAACTTCGGTGAGAAACCAGCAAAAGGTCCGAATAGTAGTGATTTTTTATTGTCAATAAAACGAGTATCCAAATGAGGTACAGACATTGGTGGAGCCCCAACAGCAGCTTTACCATATACCTTAGCATGATGCTTCTCAATTACTTCAGGATTGTTACATACCATGAATATACCGCTTACTGGGAAGCCACCAATATGTTTCCCTTCAGGAATACCCGATTTTTGTAGAAGATGTAGACTTCCGCCTCCACCACCAACAAAGACGAATTTTGCTGTATGATTCTCAATTTTGCCTTCTGCAAGGTTCTTCACTTTTACTTCCCATTTGCCGTCTTGAGTACGGTTTAAATTCTCTACACTAGACTTATAATTGACCTTAACATTTTTAGTCTTTAAGTGTTCGAATAACATACGAGTCAATGCCCCAAAGTTAACATCTGTACCAGAGTCAATTTTAGTTGCAGCGATTGCTTCATTAGCAGTACGGTTTTCCATGATTAACGGAATCCATTCCTTTAGCTGTTCTGGATCATCAGAGAATTCCATTCCTTCAAACAATGGATTTTGAGTCATCGCTTCAAAGCGTTTTTTCAAGAACTCCACATTTTCTGTCCCCTGAACCATACTCATATGTGGCAATGGCATAATAAAGTCCTGAGGATTTTCGATTAATTTAGTTTTTACAAGATGAGACCAAAATTGCATAGAAACCTGAAACTGTTCGTTTACATTGATTGCTTTTGTGATATCAATAGAACCATCTGGTCTTACAGAAGTGTAGTTTAGCTCACAAAGAGCTGCATGTCCTGTTCCCGCATTATTCCATTCATTTGAGCTTTCTTCGCCTGCACTTTCCAGCTTCTCAAATACTTTTATATCCCACTCCGGTACTAATTCCTTTAAAAGCGTTCCTAAAGTCGCACTCATAATACCGGCACCAATTAAGATAACATCTGTTTTAGTTTCTGTGTTGCTCACTTTTACCATCCCTATACTTTATATTTGCAGAACATTTTTAACGTTACTTTCCAAAAACAAAAGTTTAGTTATTAATGATTCTGACTCTATATCACCGTGACTATTGCTTTAAATTTGTTTATAAGTTCAGAATATCTATTCTATTATAATATAGTTAATGATTTTTTTAAAGTGTGTAGAAATTGTGAATTAATTTAGATAATGGAGCTAAAAAAATCTTCAAAAATAACGAGATTTTTAATTCTAAATCCGTCTAACAGGAGCAAAGATAATTAGTGCATTTTCTTTATGAGTTCGAAAAGCACTAAAATACTCTTGGAAAATGTTCGTCCTTTCATAGTACTTAAATAAACGTTCCGATTTAAAAAAGCACTTTGAACTGGCCGTGTTAGTAAGGAGTCCGATAGATGATTGGTGACATAGTTTTGAGGTAGGATCGCAATTCCTAAACCTTCCTCCACTAATACTTTTATCATCTCAAATCTTTCTATTTTATATGATATATGCGGTGTTACATTTTCCTGTTCAAATGCCTTTAATATTTGTGCACTTGTTTGAAACTCAGGCATCCCTATTATTAGTGGTTCCTGAGTAAAATCCTTTAGTGTTAGTAGTTCTTTTTTTGCAAAAGGATGATCATTTTTAATAAGTACAGCATATGGTTCGTTATACAATAATTCACTTTGTATTTCTTCATCCACAATGTGTTGGTTTGTAATGACTCCATGCACATGTAAGCCTAGCAATGCCTGTCGCACGGTTTGATTATAGAGTGTGTCAATAAGAGTAAGCTGGTTGGATGGATATAACTTTTGATAATCAATAATGACTTGTGACAACCAATAATTTGCCGATTCGATTACCCCAAGCCTTATTTCTAATTCTTCTCCTTTTGCCAGCTCCTTTAACTCCGTTTGCATGACCTCAAACTGAGCAATTAAGCCTTTCGACCGTTCCCAAAACTGCTCTCCCATTTCTGTTAGTTGAAACTGCTTTGTTGTTCTTTCTATTAACGGAGTATCCAGTTCTTGTTCAAGTATCTTAATGGCATTACTCAATGAAGGTTGAGAAATGTGCAAGGCTTTAGCTGCCCTGGAAAAGCTACGATATTTTACCGTGGCATTGAAGTAATACATTTTCCGCAAATCCATCTCTTCACCTCATTTATAGTTTTAAACTATTATAAGATAAAAAATTAATATTGGTTATTATAAATGTTTAAAATTATACTAACAATATGATTTTTTAGATAAATGAGGGTGAAAATATGTATAAAGCAACAGATTTGAAAGTATGGCAAGGTCGCGTGGATCATGAGTCAGACCACACTTACTATCGTTATCATCAAGTAGTGGAGTTAGCTCCTACTGAGATTCCGGGAAAAGTTGGTGTAATTGGCTTTGCTTGTGATGAAGGAGTAAACCGTAACAATGGACGCATCGGAGCAAAAAATGCGCCTCTAGCTTTACGTAAACAGTTAGCGACATTACCATGGCGTCATTCAAATTATGAAAACGCTTTAACAGATTACGGGGATGTCATTTGTGAGGGCAATGAATTAGAGCAAGCTCAGAGTGAACTGGGAGATAAGGTTTCTGACATTTTATCAAGTGGAAAGGCAATCGTCCTCGGTGGTGGGCACGAAACATTATATGGACAGTATCTAGGTGTACGGAAAGCGTTTGGTCCCGATGCGTCCATTGGAATACTTAATATAGATGCACACTTCGACATGCGCTCCTACGATAAACAGACTTCCTCAGGCACTATGTTTAAGCAAATTTTAGATGAGGATCCGAATGCCCATTACTTCGTTTGCGGTATTCAACAATATGGCAATACCAACGCCTTATTTAATATAGCAGATCAGTATAAGGTAACCTATTTTACAGATGAACAGCTGGACTTTCCATCGTTTACTATCGAGTTACATAACTTTATGGATACACATGATGTGTTACTCGTTACACTATGTATGGATGTGCTTAATGCAGCAGAAGCGCCTGGAGTCAGTGCCCCGTCACCATTTGGTTTATCAGCTGTAAAAGTACGAGATATTCTACGCCAAATGGCTTCTCATAAAAAAACAGTCAGCTTTAGTATTTGTGAGGTGAACCCCCTACTGGATGTAGATAATCGAACCGCAAAATTAGGAGCTTACTTTATCAATGAAGTAATTATGAATAGTTTTGAATAAATAAGGGGGATACGTATGGTATTAAATCAAATTACAACGCTCAGTCTAGCCGTTGCTTTATTTTTAATCGGTACATTTTTAGTAAAAAGAATTGGATGGTTGAACCGCTTTTGCATCCCTGCACCAGTAGTGGGAGGCTTAATTTTCGCCATTGTAGCAACCGTATTAAAAAGTTTTGATATTCTTGAAATAACGTTAGATACTTCACTTCAGTCCATTTTCATGATTACCTTTTTTACAACCATCGGACTTGGAGCAAGCTTCAAGCTTGTAAAATTAGGCGGAAAACTACTCGTCATCTATTGGTTAGCTTGTGGATTTTTAGCTTTAATGCAAAATGTTATTGGTGTCTCATTGGCAAAGGTAATGGATATTCACCCTCTGATTGGTGTAATGGCAGGAGCTGTTTCCATGGAGGGTGGACATGGGGCTGCAGCTGCCTATGGGGAAACCATTGAAGGTCTTGGAATTCCATCTGCTATCTCAATTGGTATGGCTGCCGCTACATGTGGTCTCATCGCTGGTGCCCTTGTCGGTGGTCCAGTTGTTCAATATTTAATACGCAAGTTCAACTTAAAGCCCTCTTCTGAGGAAACAGAAGAATATGTAGAAAAAGCACAGCATGAAATTACCGAAAGATCATTTATGGTACAAGTCTTCCTAATTACCTTCTGTATGGCTGTTGGTACATATGTTGGTGAATGGTTCTCTAATATGACTGGTTTTGTGTTACCGGGCTACGTAGGAGCTATGTTCGTAGCTGTAATTGTTCGTAACATTTTAGACCGCTTTAATCCTAACCTAGTCAATATGAAAGAGATTAACTTAATAGGAGATATCTCTCTTGGTATTTTCCTATCCATGGCACTGATGAGCATCAAGCTTTGGGAAGTAGCAGACTTAGCCCTTCCATTGTTTGTCATCATATTAGCCCAAGTGATCTTCATCGTATTATTTGCAGTAATCGTCCTTTTCCGTTTACTAGGCAGAAATTATGATGCTGCCATTATGGTATCAGGTTTCCTTGGTCATGGACTCGGAGCAACACCTAACGCCATGGCCAATATGTCAGCAGTAGTTTCAAAGTTCGGACCATCCCGTAAGGCATTCTTAATCGTACCGATCGTTGGTGCCTTCTTAATAGATGTGTTTGGTATGCCAATCATTATTACTACAATTAATTTGTTTAAATAGACCAAATAATAAACGCAAGCCTTTAAACAAAGGTTTGCGTTTTCTACTTGGAAATAGGTTAATATATTTATCTCGGAGCAAGCAAAACCTATACTTCCATTCTATTGTGTAATATTTACCAATTTATGTTTGCGTGATTTAAATATATTATTCAGGGTATCTAATATACTTACGAGTTAAGGTTAGGATGTGATATTTAATGTTTGGACTATCGGACCTCATGTCACTGATTATTTCTGCATTTATCATCTTGCCTGTTGTCGTATTTCTGCGGGAAACCGGCTATTTAGTAGTAAGCTGGTTATTTGGAGTGGTTAAACCACGGCTCACTATTGGCTCAGGACCTAGGCTTGTTAAAATCGGAATGATAGATATTCGAAAATATTATCATTTATATAGCTGGTTTTCATACGATGACTTAAAGCGGAAAAGTAAGTTTGCCTACATTAGCATTTATTCAGGGCCTATACTAGTGAATCTATTTGTAGCTCTACTAATCAACTTTTTAATCGCCAACGGGTGGGCTGCAGAATATAAAACATTTTGGGATCGCTTCGTTTTCTATGCCTTCTATTATTTATTATTTGATATAGTACCAATGATCACGATCAATGGTAAACCGAATAACGGTATGATTATTTATGAAATGATTCGATATGGAAAAAGAGTCGATTTTAACGAAGAGTCTTTCCTTCCAGCTACTTCAGATGTGGAGAACGAATACAAGGAACAGATGAAGCAAATAGAAGAAAAAAGAAGAGAGAGAAGAAGAAAAATGTAACAAAAAGCAAAAAACCATCTTAAGCGTAATAATATTATAACGTTGTTTAAGATGGTTTTTTTTATTCCTTATACTTCGGTTAGACGTCTTGCTTTTATAGCAAGACCTTGGCTTAGTATCAATGCACCTAGCATTTGAATAACTGTTTTTACAATTACTTGGCCAATAATAGCTGCTGGTACAGCCTCCCACGGTATAAATCCTGCTCCTAGTGGACTCAATCCAACGATTACAAAAACAACAGAGTCAAGAAGACCTCCCACAATCCCACTGTAAAAAACTCTCCACGCCATTGGTAACTTTAAGCGTGTATAGATTTCGGTATCTGCTGTCTCGGCAATTACAAAAGATAAAGCAGATGCTGCAACAATCATCAAAGTATCTCCAAGGAAAAATGATACAGTCCCCGATAATAGCAATGCTAACAAGATAAAGAAATATGTCTTAGCTCTCCCATATTTATTTTGCACAAGATCTCGAAAAATGAAGGTTGCTCCAACAAAAAGTGTCCCCATAGGAACGATAAACATGCCAAACTCTAATGGTGCAAATCTAGCCGTCACCACATTTGCAATTACTATGGACAATAAATAAAATAATATTCTCATGATGCTTCTCCTTTAAATACCACTAACTCTGTAAAGGTTAGTAACATTTATATATTCTTTTCCTCAAGTACTCGCTTAGTATATAAATACTCGTCAAGCCCATTCTTTCGTAATTTACATGCCGGGCACTCCCCACATCCATCCGCAATGATGCCGTTATAGCAAGTTAATGTTCTTTCTCTCACATACTCAAACACGCCAAGTTCATCTGCTAGCTCCCAGGTTTGTGCCTTGTTAATCCACATTAACGGTGTATGAATGACAAAGGATTGATCCATTGATAAATTTAATGTTACAATCATCGATTTGATAAAAACATCGCGACAATCAGGATAGCCACTAAAATCTGTTTCACAGACACCAGTCACGATATGCTTTGCTCCTACTTGACTTGCTAAAACACCAGCAAATGAAAGGAATAGCAGATTTCTACCGGGAACAAATGTAGAGGGTAACCCCCCTTTATCACTTTCTTCAATTGCTATTTCCTCTCGCGTCAATGCATTGGCAGCAAGCTGATTTAACAATGACATATCCAGCACGTGATGAACGATGCCTAGCTCTTTTGCAATTTCTTTTGCACAATCTATCTCTATGCGATGTCTTTGACCATAGTCAAAGGTCACCGCCTCCACCTCTGCAAAATTTTCAAGTGCCCAGAACAAACAGGTCGTACTATCTTGCCCCCCACTAAATACAACAAGTGCTTTACTCTGTTTCATATATAAATTCTCCCTTACAACGAAAAAACAGCACGCTAAGAGAAGTGCTGTTTTCGTCTTAGTTTTTTAAAGAGGGTCGCTAATAACCTCTTCCTTGCAACAAGGATTTATTCAATTGATTTTCATTTATAAGTAATCGTCTTGGTGTAGGAAGTCCCTACTCAGTTCCCTTTATCGATTATCAATATTTTCAGGATTTAAATCATGGTTCATTAAACGGTAGCTCGCAATTTCCTCATATTTTGTTCCTGTTCGTCCATAGTTGCACCATGGATCAATGGAGATACCCCCACGTGGTGTGAACTTTCCCCAAACCTCAATATACCTAGGGTCTAGCAGTTGGATTAAATCATTCATAATAATGTTCACACAATCCTCGTGGAAATCACCATGGTTTCTAAAGCTAAATAAATAAAGTTTCAGCGATTTACTTTCCACTATTTTTTTATCCGGTATGTATGAAATATACATTGTGGCAAAATCAGGTTGCTGCGTTATTGGACAGAGACTCGTAAACTCTGGGCAATTAAACTTCACAAAATAATCTCGATTGGAATGTAAGTTGTCTACTGACTCCAATACCTCAGGTGCGTAATTAAATGCATATTGTACTTTTTGATTCCCTAATAAGGTCAAATCTTCTAATCCTTCAGCTGACTTGCGGCCAGACATAAAAAAAACCCCCTTGAAAAGTAATACCAAATCTTTTCAAGGAGAGGCTGCAACAATTCTATAAAACTTTTACAGGATTAAAACAAAAAAGCCATGTCCAGTTATGGACATGGCGTGTTCGTCATGTATCCATAGTTTTTTATAGAGGGTATCTGCTATGAACCTCTCCTGATAAGCTTCAGGTATTTTATATTTCAACATATTATATGATATGAAAATAAATGTCAAACTATAAATATATTATAAATGACTCTCTTACAGCAACCAAATAGTGAAAATTCATTCCATGAACTAAGTATACAGTTTACGAAGAATATCAATTCATAATGAGCTATTAGAACAAAGATTTTTACTATAGTTATAGTATTAGTGGCAACCAATATTTTGCTAAGATTAATGGGTTTGTTTAATCTACAAAATGTCCAATCTTCTCCGTACACTTGCTTTGTTAGATAGGACAGGGATTAGCGACCAACTAATTGTGGTGTTGTATTGCGGATTAAATAATCGAATGATCCTAGAGCAGCGGTTGCTCCTGAGCCCATCGAAATTATAATTTGCTTATATATCGTATCCGTACAGTCACCTGCTGCAAATACGCCAGGCATGCTTGTGGCACCATGCTTATCAATTATAATTTCGTTATTTTGGTTTAACTCAATTGTACCTTTCAAAAATTCAGTATTTGGCAATAGACCGATTTGTACAAAGACACCTTGTAGCTCAATATGTTCTTCTTTACCTGAGACTATGTCCAAATAAGTTAATCCGTTTACTTTGTCTGTACCTGTAATTTCTTGTGTTAAGGCGTTTGTTAGAACCGTTACATTGGATAAACTACGTAAG
Organism: Psychrobacillus sp.; assembly: GCA_040274765.1. Taxonomy (GTDB): domain Bacteria; phylum Bacillota; class Bacilli; order Bacillales_A; family Planococcaceae; genus Psychrobacillus. The sequence goes on along the minus strand of JBEMAY010000005.1, from coordinate 53,776 downwards.
CGCTCTTGTAAAACAGTATCAGCCTTAAGCTCTGCATTCCGTTGCAATAAGTAAACATGATTCACAATGCCCGCTAAATCGATCGCAGCTTCCACGCCTGAGTTACCACCACCAACTACTGCCACATCTTTCCCTTTGAATATAGGCCCATCACAATGTGGACAATAGGCAACGCCTTTATTTTTATACTCTTGCTCTCCCGGAACATCCAACTGACGATAGCGTGCACCTGTTGAAAGGATAACTGTTTTTCCTTTCAATACTGCTCCATTTTCTAAAGTTACCTCTACCATCTCATTACGTGCAATATGTGTAACGCGCTGAGACTTCATAACATCCACATTGTAATCTGCTACGTGGGCCTCTAAGCTTGAAACAAATTGTGGACCTTCTGTAGCCCTCGTACCAATAATATTTTCAATTGCCAATGTGTCATTCACCTGGCCACCAAAACGCTCTGCTACAATTCCTGTGCGAATACCTTTACGAGCAGAATAGATTGCAGCTGAAGCTCCTGCTGGACCTCCACCAACTACTAATACATCAAAAGGCTCAACGTCTCCAAATTCAGAGCCGTCAGACGCTTCTCCAAGCTTGTTTAAAATATCCTCAAGCTCCATACGTCCTCCACCAAAATTCTCACCATTCATATAAACAGTTGGGACAGCCATAATATCGCGTTCTTTAATTTCTTCTTGGAACGTGCCACCCTCAATCATTGTGTTAGAGATATGTGGATTTAAAACAGCCATAATATTTAATGCCTGTACCACGTCTGGACAATTGTGACAAGTTAGGCTTACGTACGTTTCAAATTTCATAGGTGTCTTGATTGCTTGAATACGTTTAACCACTGAATCATCTATTTTTGGAGCACGACCAGAAACCTGTAGTAAGGCTAAAACTAGTGATGTAAATTCGTGACCAAGCGGTAAGCCTGCGAAAGTTACACCTGATTCCTCCCCAACCTTGTTAATGCTAAAGCTTGGCGTACGCTCTAACAGAGCATGTTGTACAGTAATTAGCGAAGACATATTTTCTAGCTCTGTAACAAGATCAAGCATGTCATTGGACACCTTGTCATCGCTTACGCTTACTTTGATAACTATCTCACCTTCTAGTAATGCTAAATACTGTTGTAACTGAGCTTTCAAGTTTGCATCTAATAGCATAAATTTTGCTGTCGTTGAAACGTAGAATTATTATATTCAGAAAATTCAATAACTATAATTAAATAATAGATCTACTTGTTATTCTCAACGAGCAGCCCTTCACCTCTTTTCACCTTTTTTTATTACTTATTTCTTTTTTCCTTTGTAATCCGAATAAAAAATAGCGACAAGGCTGTCTGAAAATAATTTCATAACAGGCACTTGCCGCTTAAATCTCGCTCTAGTTTATATAGCTTAAAAACTTAGATTTTACCAACTAGGTCTAAGCTTGGAGTTAAAGTTTCGCCGCCTTCTTGCCATTTAGCTGGGCAAACTTCGCCTGGATTGTTGCGAACATATTGAGCTGCTTTTATTTTGTTTACTAACGTAGATGCATCACGACCGATTCCACCAGCGTTAATTTCATAAGCTTGTACAATACCTTCTGGATCAATGATGAAAGTACCGCGCTCTGCTAAACCATCTTCTTCGTTTAATACATCAAATGCTTTTGAAATTGTGTGAGATGGATCACCAATCATTATGTATTCAATCTTGCCGATAGTATCGGAAGTGTCATGCCAAGCTTTATGTGTGAAGTGAGTGTCTGTCGATACAGAGTAAACTTCAACCCCTAAAGACTTTAATGTTGCATACTCATTTTGTAGGTCTTCTAATTCTGTAGGACATACGAAAGTGAAATCTGCAGGATAGAAGCATACTACCGACCATTTACCTTTGAAGTTTTCAGAAGATACGTCGATAAATTCACCCTGTTGAAATGCTTTTGCAGTAAATGGTACAATTTCTTTACCTATTAATGCCATGATTTATAGCCTCCTATGTATTATTTATTATTTCTCTCAAGTATTAAAATTATCTTGTAATAATTCTAATGTATAGTTTTATTATTCTATACATTTGGTTCTCCGTCAACCATTAAGGTATGAAAATAGTTCCTGATCAAATACACACTTCAACATTTATCATATCTAACGGACATGGGTAGATTGTTCGCTGGCTTACGCTTCTCATTTTGGAAAACTCGAGATACTCTACTCCAACAAGCTCATTATTTTAAGTAAAATCTTGCAGTCATTCTATAGACCCGAAAACTTACTATAAAGCATGGTACAATCATTCTATGAAAAATAGCTGGAGTGATTAATAATGAGTAAACGAGAACAACAAAAACACCAACGCCGTCAAAACATTATCCAGACTGCCAAGAATTTATTTTTGGAACAGGGCGTACAGCATGTACAAATGCAAGATGTCGCGACTGCTTCGGGAGTTGGGATCGCGACGTTATTCCGCTACTTTCCTAAAAAAGAGTATTTGATGATTGCAGCTACGAATGCAATTACTGATGAAATGGCTACGGATATTGGGCAGATTATCGAACAGTCTATAACCGCGTATGAAAAAATTGAACAAATACTAGAGTATTATATGGGCATCATTAAGGATCCGCAGTTACGTTTAGCGAAGTACTTCGACTCTTTTGACTTATATGAAAAGATAGCAGAAGAATCACCAGAGCAATATGCTGAATATTTATCTGCACGCAGCAATTTAGCCCGTGTTTTACTAACTATAAGTGAGCAGGGCAAGCTAGATGGCTCATTAAGGTCGGAAATTGATTTGGATGTATTTGTCATGACAATGGTGCAAAATTTTAGCATCTTTACCTATAAGTCAAGCCTAACAAAGCATGATTCCAGCCTTTCCAGCTTACTTTCTGCAGAAAAGCAGTTGTTGGTAATGAAGGATGTATTTTTACGCTATATTCGACCATAGTAAGTAACAACAACGTACGTTTGAATTGACATTCGAATAAGAAAGTTGTTTACTAGTAAGTATAAAATATGATAGTCAACTATCACTTTATATAATTTATTTTAGGGGGCAATTTACATGAGTCGTTTATCAGGTAAAATCGCAATAATTACTGGTGCTGCACAAGGTATGGGAGCAGCACATGCAAGATTATTCATTGAACAAGGTGCAAAAGTTGTTTTAACAGATTTAAACGAAGAAAAAGGAAAAGCATTCGCAGCCGAATTAGGTGAAAATGCACTTTTTGTTAAACAAAATGTTACATCTGAAGAAGATTGGGCAACAGTTATTGCTAAAACAGAAGAAGCATTCGGTCCAGTAAATGTATTAGTAAACAATGCCGGCATTACGATGGCAAAAAATATGCTTGATATTTCAGTAGAAGAATACCGTCGTATCGTAGACATTAACCAAGTGTCCGTATTCTTAGGTATGAAAACGGTAGTTGCTTCTATGATGAAAGCTGGTGGAGGTTCAATCGTCAACATTTCTTCCATGAACGGCTTAGTTGCTGGTGCAGTAGGTTATACGGATACAAAATTTGCAGTTCGTGGTATGACGAAAGCAGCAGCGATTAACCTAGCACCAATGGGCATTCGTGTAAACTCTGTACACCCTGGTGTAATCGCAACACCAATGGTTGTGCAAGAAGATACAAAAGCAGCGGTTGAAGCATTTGCTAAACATATTCCATTAAAACGCGTTGCACAACCAGAAGAAGTATCTAATATGGTACTATTCCTAGCTTCTGACGAGTCTAGCTACTCCACAGGTTCAGAATTCGTAATCGATGGTGGATTAACAGCACAATAAAAATGATAAAAGGTCGATTTTCTATTAGCGTAGAAAATCGACCTTAATTTTTTTATTTAATTTTACCTTACGGATGCTTACTAGCCTATATAAACACTTTCACATGTTCCAGCTGCTGGCTCATAAAAACAATGGTCTTTATATTGACCAGAAAAAGGCTGACCGTACCATGTTGGAGGACATGGTGCGTACGGATTGAAGTACCAAAGTGCGTATTTAGCAGGGTGTTCTCTCCAATAATCTAAAGCTTGTTTTGCTAGTTTTTTTTCAGTGGATCTTGCTCTTTCATAAAACAAATTACCTTTTTGAACCGCTTCAAAAGAATAATTTCCTCCCTGTACCTGAAAAATGACATCCTCAATAGTTCTTACATCATTAAAGTCCAAACAATCAGCTTTAGCACGGTTTACAATTACATTTCCAACATATAACATCCCTTGCTTACCTTCACCCTCGGCCTCCGCCCTCATCATTCTTGCCATTAGGTCAATGTCTTTATCTCGGTATTTAACTCTGGCCATTTTTTCACCCCTAGGTATTGTATGAAAAAAACCTGAATTATGTCATCCTATCCCCGTTACCAACTTGCTCAATATTATAGAGACACTTCCGTTATACCCCTCTTTTATTTCCCCAGACGAGTGTGTGTAGTTGTGGCAGGATTTTAACATTATTTAATTCATCATCCATCATCACTTGATCAATCACCATTTGATATTTCTTTAATAAATGGGTAACTAACTGCGTATTGTCCATCGTAGTCGTGTCATCATTTCCAACTTGAAGATAAAAAGGAATAGTTGGGTATCGGAGATGAACCTCTTTTGCATAACGATAATCCTCTTGATTAAATAATACAATTTTTATAGATATATGCTGATCATTATTTCTGTCTCTAAGTTTTTTTATCATACTAGATAGTGTAGAAAAGTCCGTCGTCATACCAGAACTAGGGGGCTTAGGTGAAATCGTTAGCTCATCGATTTCATACAGCCAATCTTGCCATCTACTTCCTTGTGTCTCCACACCAATCTTTATTTTATTCTTTTTTAAAATTGCAATAAGCGATTCTAGATTACGTAGAAGTGCCGGATTTCCTCCCGAAATCGTAACGAAAGAAAAACCATTGCCTCCAAGGCGTTTTAACTCAGACCAAATGTCTGCTGCCGTCATTTGAACAATAAGATGCTTTCCACTTCCATCCCAAGTAAATGAAGAATCGCACCACGAACAGGAATAGTCACAGCCGGCTGTACGTACAAACATAGTTTTCTGGCCCACTACCATGCCTTCTCCTTGGATGGTAGGACCAAAAATCTCTATAACCGGTATTTTACTCATTCTCCATCCATTCCCTTCTAGCTTCCGCATAGCTTGTAGGAGTCTCATATAACTTGATAAATTCCACACGTATATCAGTAGAGCCTTGTTCGTCTAGCAATGCCTCACTCAACCTCTCATAAATCCAGACGACGATATTTTCTGCTGTCGTGTTCATTGGAGGCAGTGTTTCGTTTATATAGTGATGATCTAAATAAATTTCTATTTTCTGTTTCCAAATTTCCTTGATGTCCCCAAAATCTATCATGATACCACGTTCGTCCGTATAACCACTTATTCCTAGTACTGCGCGATACGTATGGCCATGCAAATTTTTACACTTACCTTCATAGTGATGCAAATGATGAGCGGCGTCAAAGGTGAATTCTTTACTAATGAGAACTCGTTTTGAATGATATTTTAGTTGTTTAATTTGAATATCTTCATTAATCTTTTGTAGCTTATCAACAATTCTAAAATTAGACATGCGTTAATTCCTCCCTTAAAAATACTCCCGGACTTTTCAAGAGAGGTACTAGCATATCAATCATTCTATTAAAACGTATGTATTAAACAGAAAAAAAGCCACGTCCTATATGGACATGGCGTCTCGTCATGTTTCCATAGTTTTTTATAGAGGGTATAAGCTATGAACCTCTCCCGTTTAATCCCGGGCATTCTTTTATAAGCATATATTATCTAAACTGGTAAGAAATTTCAAATGTAAAAAACCTACGTTTAAGTAACGTAAGTTTTTGATTAACTATTAATTTTGCTGTATTTTATATTTGAAAATAAAAATCGAAAGACTAAAAAGGACCACTGCATAAATTACCACAACATATAAATGGGGAAACATTGCGCTAAAGTCTTCTGCCACAATTGCTCTAACTAAATCAACAGCGTGGACGAATGGTAGGGCATAAGCGACTTTTTCAAAAGCTCCTCCAATTAACGATAAATCGAACCATGCGCCAGATAAAAAAGCTGTTAAGTTAGTTAATAAAGCTCCGCATAAGCCTACTGCTGCCTTTTCGTTAAATAAGGAGCCACATAACAGTCCGATTCCTATGAAAATAGTAGATGTAATGAGTAAGGTAATAAATGCAAATATATGGTTGAAAGATAGTTCCAAACCTAAAGAGTAAGCAGTTATAAAACAAGTAATACTTTGAAGCACAGCAAAGATCCCTAAAGGAAGCGTATATCCAATAATGAAATCACTTGCTGTCATTGGAGTCGTTAGCAATCTTATTAGATAAGAACTAGAACGGTCCTTTGCTAACGTTTGTGCTGCAAATAAAGCAATAAAAGAAAGACTAAATACTGCGATGCCTGGTGTCAATTGTTCAACATTAAAAATATCTACTGGAACGTTGCGATTAATCGCAGTTAAAATCATAAGTAAAATTATAGGGAAGACTATACCAAAAAATAATGAAATCGGGTCACGTACAATTTCTTTCGTACAGCGTCCAGCAAATGCGAATGCTCTCATTATAATTCGCCCCCTGTCACGAAATGCACAAATGCATCCTCAAAGTTTTCTTTACTTGCTGTTGTAAGGAGATCGTCTACTGTACCTAGTGCCTTTATTTCGCCATCCTTCATAATACAAATGCGATCACACAAGTTTTCTGCTTCTTCTAAATAGTGGGTGGTAAGTACAATTGTCGTCGTCTCTCTGAGTTTATTAATCATTGCCCAGAGCTCCCGACGGCTAATAATATCTAACCCTAAAGTAGGTTCATCTAAAAATAAAATTTGAGGATCTGCAATTAGCGCCATGGCAATACTTAACTTTCGCTGCCAGCCACCGGATAAATTTTTCCCACGTTGATGCTCGTAAGGCTGTAATGAAAACTGGCTAATTAAAGCATCCGTTTTTTCAATGGATTTCTTTTTCGAAAAACCGTGAATGCGTGCCATTAATAGTAAATTTTCACGTACCGATAAATTTGGAGCAATTGACGTTTCCTGAGGGGAGACAGCGAGTAATTTTCGTATACTTGGTAACTCTTTACTAAGGGAATGCCCAAGGACAAGCGCATCTCCTGTAGACGGTTTTGCAAGGCCACTTAGCATATTTATAACCGTCGTTTTACCAGCACCATTTACGCCGAGGAGTCCGAATAGTTCGCCTTGATTAATCGTAAGTGTCATCGGCGAAACGGCAACTTTTTCTTTATAGCTTTTTGATAAACCGTGAAGTTCAATTGCAGCACTCACATTTTATTCCTCCTCTTTTTGCTGAGCTTTCACCATATTTAAAAACTGTTTAATCATTTTTTCAGGTGCTAACGCCAACCCACGATCCTCATCCCCTATAATAACGATTGAATCACCTGGGTTAATTTGAAAAATCTCACGGGCTTTTTTCGGAATTACAATTTGGCCCCGTTCTCCTACAGTTGCTGTCCCAAAAAAATGCTTGCCTTTTGGTGGAATATCTATACCCATTTCTTCTGAGTTATGGTTTACTAAAGCATCTAAGGTTACCCCGAAGAAATTGGCAATATTCATACTATGGTGTAAATCTGGGGTCGATTCGCCTTTTTCCCATTTTGCTATTACTTGACGTGAAACATTTAATTCTTGGGCTAATTGCTCCTGAGTTAGATTATGACGTTTTCTCATCGAGCATAAATTCATATTAATCATACTTTTCACCCTCTCATACGTAATTATAAACACGATTTTAATAGTAAATCTACCAACGGAGTGTAACATTAATGTTATCATTCGTAGCGTAATGTGAAATGAAAGTAGATGTGATGGGTAAATACCATATTCTGACAGATTGCAAAGTTTTTAAGCTACAACTAATTAATAAGGTAAGTAATTCTATTACCTAAATACCTCCTAAAATCTTCTCTCATTTACCAATATTGAAATTCAACCTATCCTTAATAAAAAGAACCACCTAAAACGCTGATAAATTAACGTTCTAGGTGGTTATTTTAAAAACCGCACTTACTTATGATACGGTTCATCGTAATAAGTATAAGTGCGGTTTTTTTCGCCAAAGTTTATAATAAAGAAAAGGTGGTGATAACATGCTTGAAATAAATCTTGAAAAGCTGCTAATCAAAAGCATTCAAAGCAAAATAAATCCGGATTTTATCCTTTTATTTGGATCGTTCGCAAAAGGTACTAGTCGCCTTGATAGCGATATTGATTTAGCCTATTTCAGCAAAGAGCAGTTATCATCCTATGAACGTTTTTTACTAACTGGTGAACTAGCTAAAATTGCTGGACGTGAAGTAGATTTAGTCGATCTTAAACAAATCGATACTGTATTTACAATGCAAATTTTTTCACAAGGAATACCGATTTACATCAAAGATGAAAATGAATTTACACGCCAAAAAATGCGTGCCTATAGTATGTATGCAACACTTAGTGAACAACGTGCTAGTGTGATTGAAAGTATTAAGGAAAGAGGAAGTGTCTTTGGAGATGAATGATGTAATCTTAAATAAAACTACTACAATTGAACGCTGTGTAAATCGAATTCATGAAGTGTACGAGGGCAATCCTGAAAATTTAAAAGACTTTACAAAACAAGACAGCATTATTTTAAACATTCAACGTGCGTGCGAAGCAAGTATCGATTTAGCAATGCATATTGTTAGCGAACGTAAGCTAGGTATTCCTAAAGCGAGTCGAGAAGGTTTTAAGCTATTAGAGGAAGCTGGTGTCATTGATTCATCATTAGCAAAAACGTTAATGATTATGGTTGGATTCAGAAATATTGCGGTACATGACTATCAAGCGTTAGAAGTTGAGATTTTAGAAGCCATTTTAGAAAAGCATATTGATGATTTTAAAGATTTTACAAAGATCGTTTTACAACTTGAGAATAAATGATACAAAGGGTGATTTTAATGATTACAACTGCACAAATTACCGCAGCTCCCCTTTCAGGTTCATACAACGAAAAAATTTATGATGCACCTATTTCTACAAACAATTGGACTTGGGTAAAACTTGAGACAAATGAATTTGAAACTTTTTATGGGCAATTTAAAGGAGCATCTCTACATGTCGCTCTCTCGAAACAAAATCCACATTTTTATGTCCTTACCGATTCGCTTCTCTATGAAATTAGTCGTGAAAATCCATCTTTATATATTGCTCGTGATTATTACGATATGGGTGGATCTATAACAAACGTAACATTAACACCTTCTGGAAAATTGCTATTATCCAATGACTATGAATTATTTCAAATAGATACTCCGCTTTGTAAAATAGACGGTGATTTACTGGATTCACGTATCGAAATAGACAATCCCGTTCATATGGATACTATTAAATTTAAAGATTGGCATAATAACCACTTACACATTCAAGCCAATCATTTTGCAACAAATGAACCCATCAAACTTTACTTTGATGCAATAAATAATAAGCTTTATAAATAAAAACGTTGAGACAAAAGCTCAACGTTTTTATTACGCATTTACTTATGATACGGTTCTCCGTAACTACTGTAAGTACGGTTTTTTTATATATAAATAAACTTCTTATTTTACATTTTTACTAATAAAATGTATTATATAATTAACAAAAATAGAGGAGAAGTGTATTTTATGTCTTTTATAACGCAAGAACAAATATTAAAAGTGTTAGTTGGCTTCAATCCTTGGTGGAATACAGAAAAGATTCCAGAAAATTTAACTCGCCCTGTTAAAAGGCTCGCCTTTTATGAAGCTAAAAAGATTTTTTACCATCCTCAAATACGTCGTGAAATTATACTTTCTGGTCCAAGACGAGTTGGTAAAACTACAATTATGTATCAAATGATGGAGGAGTTAATTGAAACTGTTTCATCAAAACAGATTCTTTATGTATCTTTTGACCATCCAATGTTAAAACTTTCTAATATTGGAGAAATAATTGATGTTTTTGAAAATAATATTTCATCCAACACGGACGAATTATATCTATTCTTCGATGAAATTCAATATGCACCTGATTGGGACACCTGGTTAAAAACACTTTATGATCAACATCCACAATATAAAATCTTAGCTACAGGGTCTGCTAGTCCGATTATTTCATCTAAAATGGCTGAAAGTGGCGTTGGTAGATGGACTCAAATAAAAATACCCACACTCTCCTTTTATGAATACATTGAACTTTTAGATATTAAACGACCAAAACTACCTTTAGGAATTAAACCCACATCTCTCGCTCAATTAACTCCAAAAGAATTAGCTGATTTAATGGTTTCATTAAAGCCTTTACAGAAACATTTTCATAATTATTTACTAATGGGAGGATTTCCTGAAATTGCTCTAACCGATGACATTAGTTTTGCCCAAAAAATAATCCGAGAAGACGTTGTAGATAAAGTCATAAAAAGAGATATCGTTTCCCTATTCAATGTCCGTAATGTTGCTGAATTTGAAAAGATTTTTTTATATTTGTGTATGACAAGTAGTAACATATTAGTACAGGATACAATTGCTAAAGAAGTAGGTGTAACTCGACAAACTATAAGTAACTATATTGAGTTACTTGAACAAGCAAATTTAATCTACTCAAGCCGCCCTTTAGATTTAAGTGGAAAGAAAATTTTAAAATCAAAACCTAAGATTTATTTAGCTGACCCTGCAATCAGGAATGCTGTTCTAATGTTAGGAGAAGAAGTATTAACAGATCCTTTAGAGATGGGCATTATAATTGAAACTGCTATTTATAAACATATTCATACATTCTTTTATAAACAGCAATTAGAGATTTGTTACTTTAGAGATGCAAAAACTCAAAAAGAAATTGATGTTATAGTTTCATTCCCCATAGGAAAAATTTTAATTGAAGTAAAATACAGACAAAACTCTACAATTTCTGAAAATGAAGCTATTGTTCAATGGGCAAATGACCCCAAAACTAAAGGGGCTATTATAGTTACTAAAAATGACGACGATTATGGTATTACTAAACATACTACTACAACCCCGGTTATACGAATTCCTGCATTCGCATTTTTATATTTACTTGGAAATGCCGAAAATGAATGGTATGCAAATCAAAAATAAAACTAGACCATTTAGAACATTATCATTTCGATGTTCTAAATGGTCTTTCTAATAACCGCACTTACTTATGATACGGTTCGCCCTTCATAATTCGAAATGCTCGGTAAATCTGCTCGACTAAAACCAGCTTCATTAGTTGGTGCGGCAACGTCATTTTAGAGAAGGAGAGCTTTTCGTCACTACGCTTCATAACTTCGTCGTGTAACCCTAGTGATCCCCCGATCACAAAAGCAATTTTGCTTCTGCCATAGGTCATTAATGACTCGATATCTGCTGCAAGTTGTTCAGAGCTTTTCATCTTCCCTTCGATCGCTAAAGCTACTACATACGTATCTGCTCCGATTTTTGCTAGTATACGATCGCCTTCTTTTTTCTTAACGATTTCCATATCAGCTTCACTCAAGTTTTCAGGAGCTTTTTCATCCGCCACTTCGATTAAATCTATTTTGGCGTAGCTTCCCAGTCTCTTCGTATATTCTTCTATCCCCATCTTCAAGTATTTCTCTTTTAACTTTCCTACTGAAATAATTTGTATATTCACAGGTTATCCACCTTTACATTTCATTTACAAACAAGTTATTAACAACAGTTATCCACATATCCACAATAGTTATCTACATGTTGTGTCGTCATTTTCGTGTGCCACAATATATATTGCAGAATTGTTACAATAGGCACAACTTGTGGATAACTGTTTTTCCTTTTCTAATTTCTCCATCATTGGAAAAGTTTTTTCTTCTGCTACAAATATATCTAAAGCGTGATTTATATGGGTTTCACAACTGAATATTCTCACTATTTAACTCCCTTTCTCTTTAAAAATACTCATTATAGTTATACACAAATTATCTTTTGTTATCCACAGTCTATTTTAACAAAGAAAAAACGAGTAGGAAAGACAAGCTTTTCTTTCCCTACTCGTTGTGTAAAACTTTTGTTAATACTTTTTAGTTATCCACATGTCTATAACTGTGTGGAGTCTTTCAACGTTAATGTTAATTCTACTAATTCACCTTGTCGATACACTTTCACGTTCAAACTGTCTCCGATGTCTTTTTCATTGTATAGATGTTTTCGAAGATCAATGGAATTCTCTATTTTTTCTCCATCCATCTCTACGATGACATCATACGTTTTTATACCTGCGTTTGCTGCTGGTGTACCTTCATATACTTCATCGACTACAACTCCAGTAGTTACTTCCGCCGGTAGCTTTAAGGTGTCTCGCTGATGAAAAGCTGGGACATTTGTTAAATCAATTAGTGTAATCCCCATGGAAGGACGTATTACTTTTCCGTTAACTTCTAAGTCTTCGATTATAGGCATGGCAGAGTTAATTGGGATCGCTAAGCCTATACCTTCTATTGTTGATTCGGAGATTTTCATCGAGTTAATTCCTATTAGCTGACCTGCTAAATTGATTAATGCCCCGCCACTATTACCAGGATTTATCGCTGCATCCGTTTGTAATACTTCCGCCTGCCAATCTACCGTACCATCCTCATTGATGTCCACTGGAATGGCACGATCAGTACCAGAAACTACACCAGTTGTAACTGAACCATAAAAGTCTAAGCCAAGAGGATTACCTATCGCGATAACTGTTTCTCCCTGCTTTAATATATCTGAGTTTCCAATCTCTAAAACAGTTTCAATACCTTTATCATCTATTTCAAGCACTGCAAGATCTGTCCACATGTCACTTCCGACTAATTTCGCCTCTGCTTTTATACCATCTTTTAATGTAACCTCCAACGCTTCTGCTCCTGCAATAACGTGATGGTTCGTAATGATATATGCTTTTCCTCCTTCTTTTTTGTAGATAACTCCGGAACCAGTGCCTGCCTCCTGCTCAGAGGAACTTTGGCTCCAAAAGTTTCTTACGGATTGGATATTAGTAATACCTACTACTCCCGCCGAGGCTTTTTCTACTGCTCCGGTTACATCCGTAGTAATATCGACGCTTACTTGCTCTGTTTTTGTTGTTTTACTCGTAGTTGCTTTACTTTCAGTTTGCGAAGGTAAATTGTTTACAACGGAAGGAGTTAAAAACCAAACAAGAAGTGCTCCTACTAGGACCCCTGCCAATCCACTGAAGAAATAACCTGCTAATCCTCTTTTCTTATCTTTATTTCTTACTTTTGGTGGTTCTTGTTCAGGCCCATATGAATTATAGTAACCCATTTTGCACTCTCCCTTTCATTAAACAATATGTTCGTACGCTTACTTTACCCACTAAACATTAAAATTAAATGAAAATAATCTAAAATTAAATTAAAAATGATGAATCTAATAGTAGAGAAACAATAGGGAGGCATCTTACCTCAATAAATTTATGTATATAAAAAAAGTTCCAAAAGCTTTTAGGCTCCTGGAACTTTGTCATTATACTAGGACTAATTCGGTTGGCTGATTGGCATCGGTGTCATGTAAATGAACATACTCACCTGCGATGATCCCACAAGATTGTAAGGTTTGGGTAACGCTCATTCTTGCTAGGTCCTTCATATTATTGTCCTTGCTAAGATGTGAAAGATACACGTTAGTCGATTTTAAATCAATTACCTCGCTCATGGCTACCGCCGCATCCTCATTAGAGACATGTCCTACATCGCTTAATATTCGACGTTTGACTGACCAAGGATAGCGTCCCATTTGAAGCATACTGACGTCATGATTGCTTTCAAAGACAAAGGCATCTGCTCCCTTAATATGTCCCTTCATCCGATCGCTCACGTAACCCGTATCTGTTATTAAAACAAGCTTACGCCCATTCTCATGAAAGATATAAAACATTGGATCCGCTGCATCATGGGAGACTCCAAAGGACTGGATATCCATAGAACCAAACGTTTTCACTGCTTCCATATCAAAAGTGAAACGCTGATCTAAGGGGATCTTTCCAACAAGTGAATCCATTGCACCCCATGTTTTTTCATTGGCGTATATGGGAACGCCATATTTTCTAGCTAATACACCGAGTCCCTTTATATGGTCGCTATGCTCGTGAGTAATGAAAATACCAGAAAGATCTTTTATTTCTCTTCCAATTCCTTGAAAGAGCTCGTCCATTTTTTTTCCGCTTAGGCCTACGTCAACTAAAAAGGAATGCTTCTCATTTTCTACATAGATTGCATTTCCACTGCTCCCGCTAGCTAATACACTAAACTTCATCATCAAAACTCCTTATTCTACTGCTGATGAATCTACTTCTGTTGGTATTTCAATAATTCTTCCTTCTACCGCATTTACAAAGTGTTCATCTATTGTTCCGTCTTCTCGTTCCACAAGTATTCGCCAAGTTGGAGCAAATACCTGTGTTTCAGCTTGTTGTACTAAAGTAGAATAGCCCAGACTAATATCAGTAACAGTTGAGTTGGCTACTAGCAAGCCCTTGGAATACAGATTAGAAACTGCTTGAATAGTAGGTAAAAGATTCTTGGACTCACTATAATCTTCGAGGTTATCTAGGATTGTTTGTTCATAGCTAATGAGCTCTTTATTCTCGTTCCAATAAACTACTAATTTTGCTTTTTGGTTGTAATAGACTAATCGATCATTTACTTTTTGAAAAAAAGTAGCCATACGAGCTTCCTCGTCTATTTTCCACAATCCATAGGAAGAGCCCTTAAAAATATTATCACTGATGAGCGTTTCAAGCGTATTCTCTTCGGTTATAGGTAAAGGCTTTATAAACGTCCCGACAATTTGCGCATCCGGCTTAAATTCAACTGTTTGATTTTTTAATTCTTCTATTTCTTCTGGCTTAAAATTATGAACACTACCAGAAACATAATAGGCTTCTTCTACCGTAACACTAGAAGCTTTTCTGACATCAATATTCTCTACTTTTAAACGTTCCTCTGTCGTGGTAGAACTTAATACTTCTATATTTTGACCTGCTGTATATCTATTTAAATATAAAGAAAACAAAAATACGTTTAAGATAGAAAAAACGATGATAAAAATAGTCTTCGTTTTATTCCAATCCATAGGTGCCACCTCCTAAAGTTTCTGGAGATAGTCTTAACCATGATCCATTCATTTGGTAGTACCAAGAGGGCACTAGAGTGAATAAGGGTTGGTCTTCATCTTTAGAAATATAATAGCCTTGTACTAAGTCATCTATTAAAGAGACTTGTAAATTTGGGACTAAGGTTAATAATTCATATGCATTTTGCCCGGAAAGTAGCTCTAAATCAGTGGAGGTGATCGGTAAAGCATTTAATGTATAGTACGGTCTATTGTAACGATACACTCGATTACTTCCCCAAACTTGAACTATTTCTGTAGTCAACATATCCTTACTAAACACTGGCAATCCATCAAAATAGAGCTGATAATTTACTTGACTCGATTCTTTATTCATCCTACTAAATCGATAATCGTCAGTCCAACCGTCATGCTCATTAACAAAGCTTAAACTATTATATAAAAGTTCCGATGATTTACCAAGAAATTCACCTTCCGATGCTGGATGTACGTAGCTCAACCTTTTAGAAATAGGGTCTACAGTCATTAATGCGTTATCATCCGTATATTGTTCACCTGAGCCTACTGGGTTACTTCGGCGAACAACAAGACTTGGTATATTAAAAAGAGCATCCTTGAACCTATTAGTATCTATCTCTTCCACCAAGTAAGTATACTGAACAACTTTTTCTGGGTTACTTGTAGTATATAAAGAGAATTTGCCATCTCTAACTATTTCCTTATATTCCAGCATTGCATTGGCAGTCTTAACCATCCGCTCCGAGAACCCTAAAATATCTTCCTTCGCTACATTTGCAGTATAGATTTTATTCAAGGTGGTGCTTATAAAGTACAAAGTAACCCCCTGATCCGATTCCTTCTCTCCCGCTCTCTGGTCTCCACTCTTCGAGGACCAATCTATAACTAGACGATTAAAAGAAGAGTTAGGGAAGACAGGATCTAAAAACTTTAAAATCGGACTATAGGATTCTATCGGTACATCTGCTTGAAAAAATAAAGTACTCGTATATGGCTTGTTGATCAGTTCGTTTACCTGCTGGGTATTAGTATTATTACTAAACAATTTCAATGTTTCAATCTCCCAATTCTTCATTGGGTTTATAACATTATTTATATCCACAATCGAATAGGATCCTCTTAGATTTTCAGGTTGATTAATCAACAAACGATAAGGTTTTATGACATCTTCCATCTTCTTCTTCTCTGCTATTGATATATTAACGACAGGCGGTTCAGTTGTATCATACTTTGGTGAATAGGTCCAAATCGTAAAAGTCAGTGTAAGACTTAGCAGTATGAGTAATAGTAAAATAACTGATTTTACTGGTTCAATATACTTCAATCCCATTCACCTTCTTCATCCAACAGTATCTCTAAAGTAAAGAATATAGTAGTTCCGCGACCTTCTTCACTTTCTGCCCAAATCTTGCCTCCATGGGCTTCTATCATTTCCCGGGCAATTGCTAAACCAAGTCCTGTTCCTCCCATAGAACGAGCTCTTGCCCGATCTACTCGATAAAAACGATCGAATATACGATTGACATTTTCAGCTGGTATTCCCATACCATCATCAGATACCATCACTTGTAACCAATCATCTTTGACTGCTATGCCAAATCGTATATTACCTCCATCTGGTGAATACTTAAGCGCATTGGAAATTATATTATCAATTACCTGAGTTAACTTATCTGTATCAATATCAACGTAGTAGGGCGTTTCTGGAAGCATTCGTTGGAACGTAACATTCTGTGATTTAGACAGTTCAAATCGATCAATAATTCTATTGAAAAACAGATTAAAATTAACGACTTCTCTATTCAGGTCGTAGTCACTACTATCCATCTTAGATAATTGTAAAAGGTCATTTACTAAACGAATCATTCGTTGAGTCTCCGTTTGAGTAACCATCAAAAATGATGGTGCTATCTCTTCATCTTTCCATGCGCCATCCGCCAGTGCCTCCAAATAACTGCTCATAGTTGTTAGAGGAGTTCGGAGTTCATGAGAAACATTAGCTACAAATTCTCTACGTTCCATATCAATCTTCTCTTGCTCTGTGTTGTCATGCAAAACGGCAATTAAACCATTTACGAAACCAGTTTCTTTTTGGATAACCGAAAAATTAGCACGTAATATAAATGGTCGTTCCTGGGTACTGAAATCTAGATTCAATGATTCCTTAGAATGAATCAGATCTTCAAAAGAATGAATACTATCAATGCCAAGGACTGAAATAATAGGTCTATTTAGAACCATCTCTCTTGGGATACGTAAGAGCCTTAAGGCCGGATCATTGATCAAAATAACTCTACCTTTTCGGTCAGTGGCTATTACTCCATCTGTCATATTGGTTAAAACAGAAGCAAGTTTTCTGCGTTCTGCTTCTGTAGTCGATTGAGATTCTTGCAGCCTATTCGTTAAATGATTAAAAGCATGAGCTAACTGACCAATCTCATCATTTCCGTAAACTCTTACTTTACGAGAGAAATTTCCTTTAGACATAGCCTGTGCTTGTTTCCTCATCTCTGATATAGGTCTCGTAATGGTTTGGGCAATTAGAATACCTAGTACAACTGTGATGACAAGGGCTACAGCCGTACCCACAGCGAGAATTTGATTTATTTCATTCATCTGGCCAAATACATTTTCAATATTCGATTCAATATACAGGGTTCCGATTACCTCACCCTGCGCAATAATTGGTGTTACCAAGATCCATATACGTTCGCCTGATTTAGAGGCTATGCTATCAAAATCTTCTTCAGCGGTAATAGATTTATGAACAAGCTCGTCCAGTGATTTTTGTCCAACGATTGCTTGGTTGTTGGAATCTGAGGTTGCTCGTATTTGATATTTGGCATCAATAACTCTAACCTCTTTAATATCATCAGAATTAAGACCTAACAATATAGAACGTAAGCTTTGCTCTAATGTTTGGTCTTCTTCTACTCGTATTTTAACAAGTTCTTCCCTGGCGCTAAACTCTAACACACCTACTCGATCCTTTACAGATTGTTGAAAGTTTTCTTTTAATGTATGCTCCAATCCCTTGACAAAATATAGCCCGATAATTTGCATGGCTATTAAAATCAGTAAGACGTAAATCATTACGATCTTTACATGAACAGACTTAAAGTAACCAACCTTATGCATCGAATTACTCCTGCTCAGGACTTCTTAAATAGTAACCAACGCCTCGTCTAGTTACGATCCAATTTGGATGACTAGGGTTATCTTCAATTTTTTCACGTAAACGTCTGATTGTAACATCTACAGTACGCACATCCCCAAAATAATCATAGCCCCAAACTGTTTGTAACAAATGCTCCCTTGTCATGACCTGTCCAATATGTTTAGAAAGATAATGTAAGAGTTCAAATTCGCGATGAGTCAATTCAATTGTTTCATCTCTTTTTAATACCAAATAAGCGTCAGGTTGGATAGTCAGTGGACCAATGGTAATATCATTAGTCACTACTTCATTATCTTCTTGAATCGTTTGGTGTCTTCTCATATTTGCTTTTACTCGAGCGATTAACTCTCTTGTACTAAACGGCTTTGTGACATAGTCATCAGCGCCTAGCTCTAATCCTAACACCTTATCTATCTCTGAGTCTTTAGCAGTAAGCATTATAATAGGAAAGCTAAAGCGTTTACGAATTTCTCTACAAACTTCCATACCATCTCTATTTGGTAACATTATGTCTAAAAGCATAAGATCTGGTTGAATCTCATCTACTTTTCTTAACGCCTCGTCACCATCATAGGCACAGAAAACCTGATAGCCCTCTTTCTTCAGATTGAATTGTAGTATGTCAGCAATCGGTTTTTCATCATCTACTACTAGTATTTTCTTACTCATTTGTTAAACCCCTTTCGCCCTTTTCTGCTATATTTTAATCAAATACATTATTTTAAACAATTAATATATCATTACTCTATCATTCTTTTACTATCCTTGCATCCTTAAAGAAATGGGAATAAATAAGGAGAGAAAAAGAAAAATTTAGGTCGAGCCTTGTCGAAATATTTCCCAGGAAATTTAATTTTTACCCACTTTAGCATCTTGAAATACATAAAAAGACAGCCGGCTAGCGACTGTCTCTAACTTATATTTATTTTAACACAGATAAGGGATCAATCGTAACTCCGTCCTTCTTCACTTCGAAATGCAAGTGAGTTCCTGTTGAACGTCCTGTACTTCCCATAACGCCAAGTTTTGATCCTTGTGGTACTACATCTCCAACACTTACACTAACTGAGGAAAGATGAGCATAGGTCGTTTTGTAACCATTTTTATGATTAACGATTATACGATTACCGTACGTACCGTCCCATCCTGCAGCCTCTACTACTCCATTATCAGCAGCTTTAATGTTAAATCCACTTGGTCGTGCAATATCAATACCTTCATGTTTACGTCCCCAACGGTAACCCATCTTACTAGAAATGTAGCCACCTTCAGCAGGCCATGCAAACACACCAGAACCACGAGATGGAATCACTTTTGTTCCCTTTAAGACAACGTGCTCTTTAGGTTGTTCTAATATTGTTTCTTTTGAAAGTGATTGGCCGACTTGTACACCATTTTCTTGACGAACCAAGTAAGTCGCCACTCGTTTCCCGTCTTGACCTTCTTGCTTTACTTTTGTGTCACCTTTGAACATTTCTTCTGTTTCTATTACTTGTTTAGTATGAGGAATAATCTCCTCTACCTTTTTCTCATAAACTACTTCCATGTTTATAAGTGGCTTTAGTACAGTTACATTCAGCTCCTGGTCAATCTGTAAGACACTAGTATCTGTAAGTCCCGGATTGATCTTTAATAGTTCTTCTGAAGTTAAATTGAATTTACTTGCGATATTACCAAGTACATCCCCTGCAGAAACTTTATAGGTTTCCTTTTCTAAAGTTCCTTCTAAAAGGAGCTTAACAGCCTCGTCTGCAGAAACAATTTTTTCTGGTGCCACATCTACCGTAACTCCAGAAACTTCTTGTTTTAAAATTAAATCAACAATTCTAGTTTCACCAGTTTGTATTTCGGGTAAGCTATCTGTAACACTTTTTCTAGCTTCCAATATAGCTAACTCTTCTTCTGAGATAAACTGAAGCTTCAACTTTTTAATAGCTTCATGGTATGTTTCAATGTCTTTGACGTAGACCGCCATCTCGTCATTGACAGATAATGCAAAAGCGGTTGCTTCTACTTCTATGAACTCATCAAGTTTTTGCAAGGTGGATTCATCGTTTGTAGAGGGAGTATAAACTTGCTCGGTTACAACCTTCAGGTTATTGCCTGCTTTTAATTGAAGATCGTTATATTGGGAGCTACTCTCTTGCACCTTTTTATCAAATAGCTTTTCCATTTCCTTTCGATCGGAAATTGCCCCTATGTACTGACCTTCTGCATATATATGATGAATTTCTTTTAAAGCTTTATTATTTTCTTCACTGGCAAATGCCATATTAAAAGTTAGAGATGACATAAGTAAGACCATTATAGTAGCTTTTTTCACTACATTTGATTTTCTGTTTGAAAGAACAGTGAAGTTTTGACCCTCTTGTTCCTCATTCTTTCTATTCCAAAGCATGATAAAGCTCCTTCCAAACCTCTTTAAATTGCTAGCGTAAATTTTACACTATCTTAATTTAACATATTTGAAATAGTGAAGTGTAGGAATAATCAATCTTGTAAAGAAAATGTATTTTTAAATCCATTATTTTCTATTTTTACATTTTGATTGTTATAATTACTCATTTTTATAGGTTTTAATCCTATATTTTTAAGAATTTCCTCCATTAAATTCTTCTTAATACATAATACTACTCTCACCGTTAATATATTTGTAATATTTAGATAAATAATAGCTACCTATAGCATTGTATATGAAGAAAATCATAGTTATAGACATAGATAACTTATAAATGCAAAACCAATGATTAGTTACTTTTCCATGTTTATTACTCAGAGCTACCACAAACCCAAAATACATTGGTTAGTTTTCAAAAAGATTGGTTTATGAAAAAAACCGCCATTTTTTAATGGCGGCTTTTAGCTTATAATTATTTCCAAACACTTGAAATGACGTTTGTCTGTGTGCGATCTGGTCCTACGGAGAAAATCGAGATTGGGACACCGGTTAGTTGAGATATACGTTCTAAGTAATGTCTAGCGTTGTCCGGTAATTCATCAAGAGATTTAACTTGAGTAATATCCTCACTCCAACCTGGTAATTCCTCATAAACTGGCTTACATTCGGCAAGCATACGCAGGTTTGCTGGATATTCTGTAATAAGCTCTCCCTTATATTCGTATGCTGTACAAATTTTAACTGTCTCCAACCCTGTTAGAACATCAATTGAATTCACTGTTAGATCTGTTAACCCACTTACTCTTTGTGCATGGCGGATTACCACTGTATCAAACCATCCTATGCGACGTGGTCTACCTGTTGTCGTACCATACTCTTTTCCTACTTCTCTTATTTGGTTCCCTACCTCGTCAAATAGTTCGGTTGGGAATGGTCCATCACCTACGCGTGACGTGTATGCTTTACATACTCCAACTACATGTGAGATTTTTGTAGGACCTACACCTGCTCCAATAGTTACTCCTCCGGCTACCGGGTTAGAAGAAGTAACAAATGGATAAGTTCCTTGGTCAATATCTAGCATTACTCCTTGAGCACCCTCAAAAAGCACACGTCTGCCCTCGTCTAATGCATCATTAAGTACTTTAGAGGTGTCTGTTACATACTGTTCAATCTCTTGACCATAGCTGTAGAATTCTTCTAATATTTCTTCTACTGTAAATCCTTCTGTTTCATAAAACTTCTCAAACATTCTATTTTTTTCTTCTAAATTATTCTCTAATTTTTCTTTAAACACTTCATAATCTAAAAGGTCCGCAATACGTATACCTACACGTGCAGCCTTATCCATATAGGCAGGGCCAATTCCTTTACCTGTTGTTCCAATTTTTCTTGCTCCTCGGCGAGCTTCTTCTACTTCATCCTGTTTTATATGATAAGGAAGAATGACATGGGCACGATTAGAAATACGCAAGTTTTCAGTCGTTACTCCGCGTTCATGTAGTCCTTTTAGTTCTTTTACAAGTGCTCGTGGATCAACAACCATTCCATTCCCAATAACTGAGATCTTGTCCTTATAGAAAATACCGGAAGGAATAAGATGTAGCTTATAAGTCTCTCCTCCGAAAATAATAGTGTGTCCTGCATTATTACCACCTTGGTAACGCGCAATTACTTCTGAGTGTTCTGATAAAAAGTCAGTAATTTTACCTTTTCCTTCGTCTCCCCATTGGGTCCCTACTACAACTACTGATGGCATTGCCAACACCTCCGTCAGACATTTCGTCCTGATTAAAAATCAGTGTAATTGTACCAATCATTTTTACCATAGTCAACCAATTTAAGCAAAAAACACGAACGAATTGATATAGTTCTAATCAATTCGTTCGTGTTTTTATGCTGGTGGAGCTTGATGCTGGCTCCAATCAATATTCACAAATTTATTAAATTCTTTAACAAATGCTAGAGTAACAGTACCAGTTGGACCATTACGTTGCTTAGCGATAATAATCTCAATCATGTTCTGGTTTTCTGTTTCCTTATCGTAGTAATCTTCTCGATATAGGAAGGATACGATATCAGCATCTTGCTCAATAGAACCAGACTCACGTAAGTCAGACATCATTGGTCTCTTATCTTGACGTTGCTCTACACCACGGGAAAGCTGAGATAAAGCAATAACGGGAACTTTCAATTCGCGGGCAAGACCCTTTAACGAACGTGAAATCTCGGATACCTCTTGCTGACGGTTCGCTTGACTCCCGCCACTCCCTTGAATCAGCTGTAAATAATCAATTAGAATCATACCTAAGCCTGACTCCTGCTTTAATCGTCTACATTTTGCTCTTATTTCATTGACCCTAATTCCAGGCGTATCGTCTATATAAATTCCTGCGTTTGATAAACTACCCATGGCCATCGTCAGCTTTCGCCAATCTTCTGTCGTCAGGGTACCGGTTCTTAATACCTGAGCATCAATGTTACCTTCTGCACAAAGCATACGCATGACTAATTGTTCTGCTCCCATCTCAAGACTAAAGATGGCTACATTCTCATCTGTTTTCGTTGCTACGTTTTGTGCCACGTTCAAAGCGAAGGCTGTTTTCCCTACTGAAGGACGGGCAGCAACGATGATTAGATCATTGCGCTGGAATCCTGCTGTTATCCGGTCTAAATCTCGGAAACCAGTAGGAATACCAGTAACATCACCTTTTCTTGTGTGTAGCTTCTCGATATTATCATATGTCTCTACTAAGACATCTTTAATGTGTTTGAAGTCACCCGCATTTTTACGGTTGGCGACCTCCATCATTTTTCTTTCAGCTTCTGAAAGGAGAGCTTCTACCTCATCCTCTCGAGTAAAACCATCCTCTACAATTGTCGTAGCCACACGGATAAGACGACGAAGTATAGATTTTTCTTCTACTATTTTAGCGTAATGTCCTATGTTAGCTGCGGTAGGTACCGCATTTGCTATTTCACTAATATAGGAGATACCACCGACATCTTCTAATTCCTTTTTGGAAGATAGTTCTTCTGTGACAGTTACAACATCTATAGCTTTTCCCTGATCACTCAGTCGAAGCATGGTTTGAAATATCTTTTGATGTGCTACACGATAGAAATCCTCCGGCATGACAATCTCTGCTGCAGTTATTAATGCTTGTGGTTCTAAAAATATGGCTCCAAGAACAGATTGCTCTGCTTCTTGGTTATGCGGCGGGACACGGTCCAATAATGGATCGCTCATAAAATTCTCTCCTTACGCTTCTTCAGATACATGTACCTTCAAAGTAGCTACTACCTCTTGGTGTAACTTTACTGGTACATTTGTGTATCCTAAAGCACGAATTGCATCATCTAGTTCCATTTTACGTTTATCTATTTTAATACCGTTAGTTTTCTCTAGTTGTGCGGCAATTTGTTTTGTTGTCACTGATCCAAATAGTCGACCATCGCTTCCTGATTTTGCTTTTAATTCAACAGTTAATTGCTCTAATGTTTCTTTTAATTTTTTTGCTTCTGCTAGTTCTTCTGCAGCTTCTTTTTCTGATTTCTTCTTTTGTCCTTCTAGGGCACTTATAGCAGCAGAATTTGCTTCTACTGCCAGTTTGTTTTTAAGTAAATAGTTATGTGCATAACCATCTGCTACATTTTTAATTTCACCTTTTTTACCTTTACCTTTAACATCTTTTAAAAATACTACTTTCATTCTTCGTTTCCTCCTTCAATTGTTTCTAATATCGCTTGTGTTAATCGATCGATAGCTTCTGGAACAGTTACATCTGCTAGCTGAGAGGCTGCATTTGTTAGATGGCCTCCACCTTCTAATTTCTCCATGATTACTTGAACGTTCACTTCGCCTAGTGATCTGGCACTAATTGCTACTGAGGAATCACTTCTTCTACCTACCACAAAGGAAGCAGTAACATTATTCATCGTCAGTAGAATATCTGCTGTTTGAGCGAGTAATACTTGACTATATATTGTATCCTCATCACCAAAAGCTATTGCAATACCGTCCTTTAAAAACTGAACGTTTTGCACAATTTTTGAGCGTTCAATATACGTATCTAAGTCTTCTTTTAAGAGTCGCTGCACTAAAATGGTGTCTGCACCATGAGTTCTAAGATAGGAGGCTGCCTCAAACGTTCTAGCCCCTGTACGAAGCGTGAAACTCTTCGTATCGACAATTATACCGGCCAGCATAGAAGTTGCCTCTAGCATATTAATTTTCTCGTTTTTGGGCTGGTACTCGATAAGCTCTGTGACTAATTCCGATGTGGAAGAAGCATAGGGTTCCATATATACGAGCATTGTGTTAGTGATAAACTCTTCTCCGCGTCGATGATGGTCGATCACGACGACTTTCTCTGCTTTTTGTAATACCTTTTCATCTATAACCATACTTGGCTTGTGAGTATCCACTATTACTAGCAGAGTTTTTTCTGTCATTTTATTTATCGCTTCTTCAGCACTAATAAAGCGATTATATAACTCTGGTTTTTCCTTAATTTCTTCCATTAATCGGAGTACGCTTTTATCTAGCTCATTGAAATCAATCACTACATAGCCGTTTATCTTGTTCATTTCTGCCATTTTCCTTACGCCAACAGCTGCGCCAATGGCATCCATGTCTGGAAACTTGTGTCCCATCACAATTACTTGGTCACTATCCTGTATGAGGTCCTTCAAGGCATGAGAGATAACTCTTGCTCTTACGCGTGTACGCTTTTCTACTGGATTAGTTTTACCACCGTAGAATTTAACCTTACCACTAGGGTGTTTGATGGCTACCTGATCTCCACCACGTCCTAAAACTAAATCTAAGCTAGATTGCGCAAGCTCTCCCAATTCAACTAGAGAAGTAGAACCTGCGCCTACTCCTACACTTAAAGTTAAAGAAAAGCCGAATTTAGAGGTAGTTTCCCTTATATCATCTAAAATAGAGAATTTACTTTTCTCTAGCTCCATTAATATGGATTCATTAAATACCGCTAAAAATCGATCAGAGGATATTCTTTTCACATATATACCATACTTGGCGCCCCAATTGTTTACACACGAGGTTACCAGGCTGTTTAACTGACCTCTAGTTTGGTCATCCATTCCTTGTGATATCTCATCATAGTTATCGATAAATAATACACCAATAACCGTGCGATCTCCATAATAGAGGGATTCCATTTCTATTTGTTCCGTGATATCAAAGAAGTATAGAAGTTTTTCCTCTGCTTTATAAAATACCTTGTAATTATGATCATCTAAAGAAATTACCATTTCCTTAGAATCCTCTTGCTTTAGTAGCTGTTGAAAATCCGATGATATGGAAAGCAGCTCTTCTCCTATAATTGTATCGAAGGGTAGCTGTTGTGTCATATATGGATTGGCCCATTCGACGACATGCTGGTCGTTTATGAGAATAATACCAATGGGCATTTCAAGTAAAGCTTCTTCTCCTACTTTCTTCATCCGGTAGGAAAGCGTCTCAATATGCCTTTCTGTTTCTTCATAGACCCGCTGTTCGATGATCCATGCATAGATGAATACGCCAATAACTAATAGCGCAAATAATAATCCAACTAACAGGTTATCAGATAGAAGCAAGTAGGATGCTACTCCACCTAAAAACATAAATAATATTAGTGGATATCGTATTGGTCGTTTTCTAAAAAAAGACGCCACTGAATCAGCTCCTTATTTCTTATATCTGTCTTTTAAATAGGCTCGCAAATTAAATCCTAAATCTAATACACCTAGGATTATGGTAAACGTATAAAGCGGAATCGCTAAGAAGGTAGCTAAAAAAGCACTCCATTTTGGCCAACCCTGAATATGAAAATAATACTGAATTAGGGATACACCTTGTAAGAATAATAATGCCCTTAAAATGAATGTAGCATTTATGATGAGCATATAGCTAAAGGTACCTACCTCAAATGTAGTGACTAAGGATAAAATAGCTACAACTAAATAATACCACAACACCGCTTTAGGTAATTTAAAATACATGTATTTAGGAAATTTTGGAACCGGTACTTTTAACTTCTTTAATATAGGTAAGTTAACAGCAATATAAATAAAAGCTGTTATAAACATAAGAAAAATGAAGTATGTTGGCATTAAGGCTTCTAGGACCATTAAAAACTGCCTAACCATCTCATCATAGGTTTCTGGTTTTTGATTAGCTGATTCCAGTAAATTACCGAATTGTTCATAGGTTATTTTAATACCCTCTAAAAACTGCTCTAGGAGGTTAATATTTAATACTAAGATAGAAACTATATACTGAGCCGCTGTCATGAGTAGTACATATATTCCTGTGGCCATTAGCATATATAGTTTTGTCTGCTTTCTTCGTAAAGAATCTCCTATTAGAAAACCAACTGGGCCTACTATTAATCCAAGGGTAATCCCAACTATACCTCCAATAATAAAAGTTATAATAACTGCTACAACTGTAACAAGTAATGACTCTTTTCTTTCAAACTTGGCACTGTACCAAGCTATAGGTAAAGGTGCTATCAGGGATGTGATAATTGTTAGAATTGGAACATACACGGACATTGCTATCAAAATAGCAAATAGTGCAATCATTAAAGATCCAAACGTTAAATAGCTTGACTGATTCTTTTGCATGATCGACCTTCCTTTTTTATAATCATCTATCCATTGTAACAGATTTTGCAATACAACTAAAATTACTCGTCACCGTACTAATGTAGTAAAAAGTTAGATGGAAGGTTTGAGAAAATGGTTTGTTTTATAATATTCGATTCAAATTCATAATTCCTATCTTATTTTAATATACGAATAAAAAATGAAAAATAAGATAAATATATGCTTTTCAACTAGTAAAAGCATCAATTTCTATCTAGAGGTCCTCGGATGATTAAAAGCTTCCGTAGCCTGCCCTTCACACTTCATATGCCTGTTAGTTCGTAAGAGTTATTCCGTAAACATTCAATACCTCTAACTAGTTTGATCATCCCGCTTAAAACTAAATGATTAATATCGTTATGCCTAGTCTTCCCATAATAAAGTCAATAAAAAAAAGACCGGTTTCCCGGTCTTTCCTATATATACTTATCTCTCTTCAGAAGAGAATGGTAGTAAAGCCATGATACGAGATACTTTGATAGCTCGTGTTAACTTACGTTGGTACTTCGCGCTAGTTCCTGTCACACGACGTGGAAGAATTTTTCCACGTTCTGACACGAATTTTTTCAACAAATCTACATCTTTATAATCGATGTGTGTGATGTTGTTAGCAGTGAAGTAACAAACTTTACGGCGTCTTTTGCCTCCGCGACGTGGTGCCATAATAGGTTGCCTCCTTTTCGATTAAAGTAAAACGTGTAAGAAAATTTTAGAATGGTAGGTCGTCATCCGATACTTCTATCGGACCGCTACTATTTCCAAATGGATCTTCATCTACACGAGTATAGTTTTGCTGATTCATTGGTTGGTTTTGCTGATATGTTGGATTAGAATTCTGTTGTCCGCCACCATATGATTGTCCACCTTGGCCACGATCACCAGAGCCTCCACGTGGTTCTAAGAACTGAACGCTGTCTGCGACAACATCCGTCGTATATACACGCTTACCATCTTGTCCTTCATAACTACCCGTCTGAATTCTGCCTTCTACACCTGCCAAACTTCCTTTTTTCAAGAAATTGGCTGTGTTTTCTGCTTGTTTTCTCCAGACGACACAGTTGATAAAATCAGCTTCTCTTTCACCTTGTTGATTAGAGAATGTACGATTTACAGCAAGTGTAAATCTAGCCATTGCTACTCCGCTCGGTGTATATCGAAGTTCCGGATCTTTTGTTAGTCTTCCAACTAATACGACACGGTTAATCATCAGTTAATAACCTCCCTCGTTCAGCATTCATCGTCGATTGTTATTATTTATCGTCCATACGAACAGCAATGTGACGGATAATGTCTTCATTGATGTTAGCTAAACGAATGTATTCATCGATTGCTTGAGAATCAGCGTTTACTTTAACGATTTGGTAGAAACCTTCACGTAAGTCATTGATTTCGTACGCTAAGCGGCGTTTACCCCACTCTTTAGCTTCGATGATCTCAGCACCATTTGAAGTTAAGATTTCGTTGAAACGCTCAACTAGAGCTTTCTTCGCATCTTCTTCGATTGCTGGTTGGATAATGTACATTAATTCGTACTTTCTCATCTATTTACACCTCCCTATGGTCTTTGGTCGAACTGTGGTCAGCCGACAAGGAGCAAGTAATGCTATTACTCACATCGGTTTATTGTATCATACACTTTTACTTATATCAAGGATTGATTGTCTTATTTCAAATATTTGTCTATAATCGTGGAAAGGAGGAATGAGGATGGAAAAAAACGAGTCGATTCTTTCTACTATCGAAATTGATATAAAGAAGGTAGCTTGGCATAGCCTATGGATGACTATTTTATTTTCTATATTAGGTTTAGTTTTATATGGTTTTATCTATAGAGAATATGAAATAAACATAACTCTTTTAGGACTTTTATTAACATTCCTTGGTTTTATACTTTTAATAGTGTTACACGAAGCATTCCATCTGCTTGGCTTTTGGTTGTTCGGTAAGGTCCCGTGGAACAAAATGGACTATGGTGTGAATCTTAAATTAGGGGTTGCTTATGCAACTACCTCCCTCCCTATTCCCAATCGATCGATGAAAAAGGCATTACTGCTCCCATTTTGGATGACGGGAATGCTGCCAGTTGTAATAGGTTACATGATAGAATCTCCTATTTTAGTTTTACTAGGTGCTTGGCTTATAGCTGGTGCTGCCGGAGACTTTGCTATGTATAAAGAGCTAAGGAAAATTCCTAATGATAGTTTAATAAAAGATGATCCAACTCTTCCAAAATTATATGTAATTAAAAAAGACCGGTCTGCATAATGCAAATCGGTCTTTAGTTATTAAACGTTGAAACGGAACAACATAACATCGCCGTCTTGTACAATATATTCTTTACCTTCTAAACGGACCTTACCTGCTTCTTTAGCAGCAGACATGGAACCTGCTTCTACTAAATCGTCATAAGCAACCGTCTCAGCACGGATAAATCCTTTTTCAAAGTCGGAGTGAATGACACCCGCACATTGAGGAGCTTTCATACCCTTACGGAATGTCCAAGCACGAACTTCTTGCACTCCTGCTGTAAAGTAAGTAGCTAGTCCAAGTAAGGAATATGATGCTTTGATAAGCTGATCTAAACCAGATTCTTGAATACCTAACTCTTCCAAGAACATTTGTTTTTCATCGTCCTCTAAAGCAGCCATTTCTTCTTCGATTTTGGCGCATACTACAATAACCTGCGCGCCTTCTTCTGCAGCAAATGCACGCACTTTTTGAACGTACTCATTATCCTCTGATTCCATAATGTCATCCTCAGATACATTTGCTACATAAAGCATCGGTTTAATCGTTAACAAATGTAGACCTTTAACAACACGAAGCTCATCTTCTGTAAACTCTACAGAACGACCTGGCTTTCCTTCTTCAAAGGCTTCTTTTAAACGAGTTAGTATTGGTTCTTCTACCATAGCATCTTTATCTTTTTGTTTAGCCATTTTAGCTACTCGAGCTAAACGCTTATCAACACTTTCTAAATCAGCTAAAATTAACTCCAAATTAATTACTTCTATGTCAGATATTGGGTCTACTTTACCTGCAACGTGTGTTATATTTTCATCTTGGAAACATCTTACAACCTGACAAATTGCATCTACCTCACGAATGTGAGCAAGAAATTTGTTACCAAGTCCTTCCCCTTTACTTGCTCCTGCTACAATTCCTGCAATATCCGTAAATTCAAATGCTGTTGGCACTGTTTTCTTTGGTACTACTAGTTCCGTTAGTTTATCTAAACGAGCATCTGGTACTTCCACAATTCCTACGTTAGGATCTATTGTTGCAAATGGATAGTTTGCAGCCAATGCCCCTGCTTTTGTTATTGCATTAAATAACGTGGATTTACCTACATTTGGTAATCCGACAATTCCTGCTGTTAATGCCATATATGTCACAACCCTTCAATTTTCTTACTAAACGTTTCCTTTTAACCTGTTTATTATATTGATTTTAATGATAAAAGTCTATCTTTACTCTGCCTCAGCTTGAACTAATACTTTTTTCATTTTTTTCTCGAATTCTATACGAGGAATCATGACACTATGCTGACAGCCTTCACATTTTATCCGGATATCTGCCCCTATTCGGATTATCTTCCACCGATTCGTTCCACAAGGATGTTGTTTCTTCATCTCTACAATGTCATTTAGCTGAAATTTTTTTCGTTCCATATTCTCTCACCTACCCATTATTATTCGCATTCCGTACAACAATTGGATATGGAATGTCTACGCCGGATTGTTCTAAAAATTCTTTGAGGTCTCTTCTTATCCTCCTCGCAATATCATCCTGCATCATAGGTATTGTTTCAACTCCAATTCTAAGGACTAAGTCATCCGAAGATATTTCCTGTACCCCTAAAATTTCAGGAACCTTAACGAGCTCTTCATATTTAGCATCTAAATTTTTTAAAAAGCCTTCTAACATATTCTCTACTGCGTCTATATCGGATTCATATGACACCTTAATGTCAATGGTGACAATAGTATTGAATACAGAATAGTTAACGACATTAGATATAGTGCCATTCGGTATGAT
The DNA here is from genome assembly GCA_040274765.1 of Psychrobacillus sp. Lineage (GTDB taxonomy): Bacteria > Bacillota > Bacilli > Bacillales_A > Planococcaceae > Psychrobacillus. Next base: position 22,321 of record JBEMAY010000005.1, on the reverse strand, counting down.
AAACAATTCCCCTATATAACTTCGCACTTTAGTTGTACGCAGACCTATTTCTTCTACTACACCTCTAGATGTTCCAATTTGTACTTCATCTCCGACAGCAAATTGATCCTCAAATACAATGAAGAAACCTGTAATAACATCCTTAACTAAGCTTTGTGCACCAAATCCTATTGCTAAACCTAGTATCCCCGCGCCTGCGATGATTCCTCCAACTTCAATTCCAAATTTTGATAACACTGCCACAATAACTGTGAAATATACAGCATAGGTAAGAATATTCTCTAATAACTTAATAAGGGTATTATGTCTTCTTTCTGAATATCTTAAAGGTCCTTTTAATCTAACAGCAAACACTCTTCGAATAATGGATTTACCTGCTTTGATCACGATAGCTGCCAATATAAAGATAAAGATAATCTCAAGAAAAGATTTACCTAGTTCTATCCAGTTCACTTCATTTAGCATATATGCTTCTATTTTTTTATAAAAAGCATTGATTGTAATCTCCCCCTCACTGAATAAATATTTTCTACTACGCATATACTAATTTTAAAAAAGAAAGCGAGTTTATATATGAATAAAATTAACTCTGCTCCCCAAACGTCTACTATCTATTATAAAGAAACAGGAGTTATTTGGCGATTAAGCAATTACTTTTTAGAGTATATACCTTTTAATCATGAAAACCTTGTATTTTGTTGCATTGGCACAGACCGTTCAACAGGCGATGCTTTAGGGCCAATGACTGGTTCATTTTTAACTCAGCTGAATTCTTTTCCCTTTGAAATAGTAGGAACATTGGACAGGCCACTCCATGCGTTGAATCTTGAGGAAACTACCAATGAACTTTATAACTCTGTAGAGAAGCCCTTCGTTATTGCTATTGATGCATGCTTAGGAAATGCGAATAATATTGGAGAAATTATTATACATCCAGGACCTCTCTATCCAGGGAAGGCAGTAAAGAAAGATTTACCCCCCATTGGCGAGGTATCTATTAAAGCGATCGTTAACATAGGTGGCTTCATGGAATATAATGTATTACAAAGTACCCGCTTGAATCTTACTTTTGAAATGGGAAAAGTAATTTCTCGGTCTCTACTTCTTGCGTGGCATAGATATAGCTTAAAAAGTAAAAGCCACTACAATTCCTACAAATAATAAAGATGGTAATAGATTGGCTACTCTAATTTTAGTTAACCCTATTAAATTCATCCCAATGCCAATAATCATAATTCCCCCAGCAGCTGTCATTTCTTGAAGAAACATTTCAAGTGCAGCTTCTGGTACTAACATTGTGATTTGTGTAGCTAACAATGCAATTAATCCTTGGTAGATTGCAACCGGAAAAGCGGAGAAAATAACACCTATTCCTAAAGTAGCTGAAAGTATAATAGAAGTAAATCCATCAATGATTCCTTTGCTGATTAAAAGTTCATGATCATTTTGTAGACCACTATTTAAAGCTCCCAATATTCCCATAGCACCTATAACAAATATTAGTGTACTTGTCACAAAGCCTTGAGCAATACTATCTTTTTGTTTTTTTGAACCAAACTTTTCTTCTACCACTTGCCCTAACCGATTGATCCACTTGTCTATATCTATCCACTCACCTACTACAGCACCTAGTACTATGCAGATAATGATGATAACAAAATTACTACTTTCTAATCCCATTTGAATACCCATAACCATAACTACTATACCAATCGCATACATTACAGTTTTTTTCATATTCTTTGGAATGTCCTTTAAAAGTCTTCCGATTAATGCCCCGACTATGATCAGAAGGGCATTTACTAATGTACCAAGTAACACCATACCCTATCCTCTTCTCTCCCTAAAAATATAACCTATCTCTAGGTTGTCCTAGAAATAGGTCATGTCTAATCCTCTAATAATTTCAAAATTCTTTCTAAGTCATCTTTTGAATAAAACTCTATCTCTATCTTCCCTTTTTCTTTTTCGCTGTTTTTAGTAATCTTTACAGCGGTACCAAAAAGGTCTCTTAGTTCCGATTCTTTTTCTAAAGTAAAGATATCTTTTTCTACTTTTTTTGTTTCACGTGGAACATTTTCGTTTAGTCGTTGAACTAAAGCTTCTAGCTGTCTAACATTTAGATTTTCTTTTATTGTTTTTTGCATAATGAGAGGGATTGTATTTTTCTTTTTTAATCCTAATAATGCCTTCCCATGCCCCATGGATAATTTTCCTTCAGATACTGCGTTTCTAACCACGTCGGGTAGTGAGAGTAAACGAATATGGTTTGCAATATGAGGTCGGCTTTTGCCAAGTCTGAATGCTAATTGTTCCTGGGTTAGTCCAAGTGTCTCCATCAGGTTTTGGTAAGCCTCGGCTTCTTCGATCGGCGTTAAATCTTCTCTTTGTAGATTTTCTAAAATAGCAAGTTCCATCATTTGCTGATCGTTTAACTCACGAACTACTGCTGGAATCTCATCTAAATGGGCCTTTTTAGAAGCTCTATATCTACGTTCTCCAACGACTATTTCAAACTTGGAACCCTTTTTTCGTACGATAATTGGTTGTAGTACTCCATGTTCTTTTATAGACTCGGATAACTCTTTTAATGCCTCGTCGTCAAATATTTTCCTTGGTTGATAAGGATTTGGCTTAATATCAACAATACTAATTTGTTCTACTTTTTCTTCTGGCATCGTATCTTCTCCAGGAAAAAGAGCATTTATCCCCTTTCCAAGTCCTTTAGCCATGACGAATCACTTCCTTCGCAAGTTCTAAATATACTTCGGCTCCTCGAGATTTTGGATCATAAATAATTATCGGTTCCCCATGACTAGGTGCTTCACTTAAACGAACATTTCGCGGAATAATCGATTTGTAAACTTTGTCTTGGAAGTATTTTTTAACTTCCTCTATTACTTGTATGCCAAGATTTGTTCTTGCATCAAACATCGTTAATAAGACTCCATCAATTGCTAGTGTTTTATTTAAATGTTTTTGTACCAATCGGATGGTACTCAATAACTGGCTTAATCCTTCCAAAGCATAAAATTCACACTGAACAGGGATGATAATAGCATCAGCAGCAGTAAGAGAATTTATCGTTAAGAGACCTAACGAAGGAGGACAGTCTATTATAATATATTCATAGTTAGCTTGTACTTCCTGCAAGGCTTTTTTTAGTCGCACCTCTCTTGAAATGGTAGATACTAGTTCAATTTCAGCACCAGCTAATGAAATGGTTGCAGGAACTATATGTAAGTTTTCCACTTTAGTTTCTAAAATTGTCTCTTTTACACTTACATCATCTATTAATACATCATATATACATTGATTTACATCGCCTTTATTGACACCAACACCACTAGAAGCATTTCCCTGGGGATCAATATCTACCAGTAAAACCTTCTTTCCTAAGTATGCAAGACAGGCACTTAAGTTAACGGATGTAGTAGTTTTACCTACACCACCTTTTTGGTTGGCTATTGCAATAATTCTTCCCACTCTTGCACCTACTTTCATCAAAATAAAAACCACTCTCTACCATTCTATCAAATTTTACAGAAAAATGAATGTTATTATTGTCACAAAAGAAAAACTCTCACAAAATAGTGAGAGTTTCATATATTTTCAATATAATAAGGTCTATTTATAATTTCTTTTTAGGTATTCTAACTGTAATTTGATAAAAGTCTTCGGTATCTTCTTCTTCTGTTTTTAAGTTAATTCCACTTTTAGTAACCATACTAAGGGATTGCTTAATAGTATTTAAAGCAATTCGTACATCTTTACTAATCGCTTTTCTTTTAGGTTTTGGAGCTTTCTCCTCTTTGATAGGAGGATTAACAATATCATTAACTTTTTCTTCGAGCTGTTTAACATTCCATTGATTTTCAATAGATTCATTCATTAGTTGGATTTGTGTTTCTTCGTCCTTTATTTGCATAAGGGACCTTGCATGACGTTCAGATAACCTTTTGTCCATTATTGCTTGTTGTATTTCTTCAGGTAGTTTCAGCAATCTCAGCTTGTTTGCTACAGTTGATTGCCCCTTACCTAACCTTTGTGCGAGAGCTTCTTGTGTCAGCTCATGCAGCTTAAGTAATTTTTGATAAGCTACTGCCTCTTCAATGGCAGTCAGCTCTTCTCGCTGAAGATTTTCTATCAATGCAATCGAAGCTGTTTCTTTATCACTTAAGTTTCGAACTATAGCAGGTACTTCTTTCCACTTAAGCTTTGTCATCGCTCGGAAGCGACGCTCACCTGCTATTATTTCATACCTATCGTCATCCATTTTACGGATGACAATAGGTTGAATTACACCATGAGTATGAATTGTTCTAGCAAGCTCTTCTATCTTTGCATCATCAAAAACGGTCCTAGGCTGGTACCTATTAGGAACTATTTTTTCTATGGCTACTTGTACTACTTCTTCATTATTAGTCTGAGTAGCCTCAACGACTGGATCTTGTCCTTGCTTATCAGAACCTCCGAAAAATCGTGAGAAAGGACTTTTCATCTAACTAGCACCACCTTTTAGATACTCTTTACTTATGTTCACGACACAGAAAATAATATAATAATGTTTCACGTGGAACGTTCCTCATTAAATAATAGGTGTTTTGTTTGGTATACCTGGCTTTCGAGGGTATCTTTTCGGTGTGCTTTTATTTTTAGAAAAGACATATAACGTTCTCTCACTATTTTCTATCGGTAGTAGAAAAGAATACTCCGCACTTTTTTCAGAGCCTAATACCTCAATAGCTTTTTGTGCATCTTTTAATTCATCTAATGCACTTGCTGCTTTCATAGCTATAAATCTTCCACCGACCTTCACCAGTGGAATACATAGCTCCGACAGTACAGAGAGTCTTGCTACTGCTCGTGCAGTAACAAGGTCAAATCGTTCTCTATATTCTTTATTTTGTCCAAACTCTTCAGCTCTTGCATGAACAAAATTAACATTTTTCAAATTTAGCTCCTTACTCAAATGAGTCAAAAATTGAATTCTTTTATTTAAAGAATCAACAATTGTTACATTAAGGTCAGGAAAACAAATTTTTAACGGAATACTTGGAAACCCTGCCCCTGCTCCGACATCACAAACAGAAAGGGAACCATTAAAATCCTCATAGAAAGAAGCACTAATAGAATCTAAGAAATGTTTTAAGTAAACAGATGGTTGATCTGTAATAGCTGTTAAATTCATTTTCTCGTTCCATTCTACAAGTAATTCATAATATTTTCTGAATTGCTCCAACTGGTAATCCGTTAGTTCAATTCCTTTTTCGTAGAGGGCAGCTTTAAATTGTTCTTCGTTCATCTTGTTCTCCTCATGTCTTAGACTAACCAGTGATTTTAGCTATCTTACCTTGTTCAATATATATAAGAAGGATAGAAATATCTGCTGGGTTTACTCCTGAAATACGAGATGCTTGTGCAATAGATAATGGTCTTACTTGCATTAGTTTTTGTTTTGCTTCAGTTGCAAGTCCGGAGATTGCATTGTAATCAATTTGATCAGGGATTTTTTTATTTTCCATTTTTTTCAATTTATCTACTTGTTGTAAAGATTTATCTATATAGCCTTCATATTTAACTTGTATCTCAATTTGCTCTTTTTCTTCTTCATTTAACTGAACTTCTCCTGGAACTAGTTGTGCTACTAAGTCGTAGTTCATTTCTGTTCTTTTAAGAAGATCCGACGCACGAATTCCGTCTTTTAACTCGCTACCACCTGCACGACGAACAACATCTTGAGTCTCCTCATTAGGTTTGATAATAATTGATCGTAAACGACGAAGCTCTTCTTCAATTCTTTTCTTTTTCTCTAAGAACTTATTATACCGTTCTTCTGGAACTAAGCCAATATTATATCCAATTTCTAACAATCTCAAATCGGCATTATCATGACGAAGCAGTAAGCGATATTCTGCTCTAGAAGTAAGTAAGCGATAAGGTTCGTTAGTCCCTTTTGTAACTAAGTCATCAATTAAGACACCAATATAAGCATCTGATCGACTTAACACTTTCTCTTCCTTATTTAATACTCTAAGAGCTGCATTAATTCCTGCCATTAGTCCTTGAGCTGCAGCTTCTTCGTAACCAGAAGTTCCGTTTATTTGCCCAGCTGTATATAAATTTTTAACTTTTTTTGTTTCTAACGTTGGCCATAACTGCGTTGGAACCATAGCATCATATTCAATTGCATAGCCTGCACGCATCATTTCCGCATTTTCTAGACCTGGGATAGATGCTAACAATTTACGTTGTACATGCTCTGGAAGACTTGTAGACAGCCCCTGCACATAAATTTCTCTCGTGTTGCGTCCCTCTGGCTCTAGGAAGATTTGATGACGTGGCTTATCATTGAATCTAACGATTTTATCTTCAATGGATGGACAGTATCTTGGACCCGTCCCCTTTATCATACCAGAATACATCGGCGATAAATGTAAATTGTCATTGATGATTTGGTGTGTTTCAGAACTTGTATATGTTAACCAGCAAGGTAATTGATCCATAATAAATTCTGTAGTTTCAAAGCTAAATGCTCTAGGAACATCGTCACCTGGCTGAATTTCTGTTTTACTGTAATCAACCGTTTTACTATTTACTCGAGGTGGCGTTCCTGTCTTAAATCTAACTAGATCGAACCCTAAATTACGGATACTGTCAGCTAGCTTAATGGAAGGTTGTTGGTTATTTGGACCACTTGAATATTTAAGGTCTCCTATAATAATCTCGCCACGTAAAAATGTACCTGTTGTAATTACTACTGTTTCTGCTCGATATACTGCCCCTACTTGAGTTACTAAGCCAACAATTTTATCATCTTCCACTAATAGTTCTTCTACTACTGCCTGATGAACTGTAAGGTTTGCTTGTTCCTCTAAAAGACGCTTCATTTCATTTTGGTATAGAACCTTGTCCGCTTGTGCTCGAAGTGCACGTACTGCTGGTCCTTTTCCAGTATTCAGCATTCTCATTTGAATGTGAGTTTTATCTATAACTTTACCCATGGCTCCACCTAAGGCGTCAATTTCACGCACTACGATTCCTTTTGCAGGGCCTCCGATGGACGGATTACATGGCATAAATGCAATCATATCAAGATTGATTGTTAAAACAAGCGTTTTTGCGCCCATTTTAGCAGCTGCTAATGCGGCTTCAACACCTGCATGGCCTGCTCCTACAACAATCACATCGAACTTGCCTGCTTCAAAGTTTGGCATGTTCGTAACTTCCTCTCATTTTTTATTTTCCTAAACAGAATTGAGCAAATAACTGGTCAATCAAACTTTCTTCGACTGTATCCCCAATTATTTCTCCTAGTATTTCCCACGTTCTTGTAACGTCTATTTGAATCATATCGACTGGCACATGGCTATGTGCTGCTTCAATGGCATCTGTAATTGTGGATTTAGCAAGATTTAATAAAGCAATATGACGGGCATTAGAAACATAGGTGATATCTGATACTTCTATATTCCCTTCAAAGAACAAGGATGCTATTGAGTCTTCTAGCTCATCGATGCCCTCTTCTTTTAATAAGGAAGTGGAAACAATTCGCTTTCCACTAGCAAGGCGTTGTACTTCATCGTAATCTAATCTTGTAGGAAGATCCGTTTTGTTAACAATAACGATGTAATCCATACCTTTAATAGTCTCAAATAATCTTCTATCTTCTTCAGCTAACGCTTCTGAATTATTCAAAACAAGCAAAATTAAATCTGCTTCCTTAAGAACTTGGCGTGATTTTTCTACCCCAATTCGTTCCACTATATCTTCCGTTTCACGGATACCAGCAGTGTCTACTAATTTTAAAGGAACACCTCGTACATTTACGTATTCTTCTATAATATCCCTAGTAGTTCCTGCTATTTCAGTCACAATTGCCTTGTTTTCTTGTATTAAGCTATTTAAAAGTGATGATTTCCCTACATTAGGTCTACCGACAATAGCCGTAGACAGACCCTCACGAAGAATTTTCCCTTGAGATGAAGTAATTAAAAGCTTCTCAATTTCTTCTTTTACCCAAGTTCCTTTTTCAATCATCATAGGTAAGGTCATCTCTTCGACATCATCATATTCTGGATAATCAATGTTTACCTCTACTTGAGCTAACGTTTCAAGGAGTGCTTGCCTTAAGGTTTTGATGAGTCGTGATAAACGTCCATCCATTTGACCTAAAGCTACATTCATCGCCTTGTCGGTCTTTGCTCTAATTAAATCCATTACCGCTTCAGCCTGTGACAAGTCTATTCTTCCATTTAAAAAAGCACGTTTTGTAAACTCACCAGGTTCTGCAAGCCGTGCACCATTTATAAGTATTAACTGAAGAACTCTATTTACTGTGACTAGTCCTCCATGACAATTTATCTCTACTACGTCTTCTCTCGTAAAAGTTTTCGGACCTTTCATGAGAGATAACATAACTTCCTCTACTACCTCATTCGTCTTAGGATCTATAAGATGTCCGTAATGAATCGTATGAGAAGATTGTTCACTAAGATTTTTTCTGTTTGGAGACTGAAAAATTTTATTGGCAATTGAAATCGCCTCTGTCCCACTTAGTCTTACAATTGCAATGGCTCCTTCTCCTAATGGAGTAGAAATTGCAGCTATTGTATCAAATTCCAAAAGTGTACACCTCCTTGCACTTTCAGTTATCCACATGTGAATAACTGAAAAGAACATGACTATCTAACATATAACAATAACATATTTTGACCTAAATCAGAAGCATAGATACTTTTTAGTATGTGAACAAAAAAAGAATCCTACTGATGGCTTATCGCTCACCTTCGGAAATCTTCTTAAACAGATTAATAACAGAAGAAAACGGATTTCAGCTCAAGCTAAAATCCGTTTTGCTTATTTTATTGATTCGATCACTAAGTATCTATTTGGTTCTGTTCCGACAGAGTATGTTTCAATATCTACTCTTAAGGATAAAGCATTATGAATAATTTTTCTCTCAGAAGACGACATCGGTTCCAATTCTATTGGTTGACCAGTACGCACTGCTTTGTCAGCCATTCTTTCTGCTAGCTGTTCTAATGCTTCCTGTCTTCTTTCGCGGTAGTTACCAACATCTAACTTGATAAGAATAAAGGAATTTGAAAATTTATTTGCTACTAGTTGAGATAGGTTTTCTAATGCATTTAATGTTTGGCCTCTTTTTCCTATTAGTAAGGCAGCCTTTTCACTGTTTAAGTGAAGATAAACGTACTTCCCATCCCTTGTTTCATTAATAACTAAATCATCAATATCCAGTTCCTTAGCGATATTTTCAAGATATAGTTTTGTTTCGGCAATCGCTTGGTCATTATTTGGTCGTTCAGTGACATCTAGAGTTTCTTTTACTTCTTCTAATGTAGAGGTATTATTTAAAATCGGCTGTTCAATTGCTTCTTCTACTAATTTTTCTTCAAAGACCTGTTCAACTGGGTCATCCTTTTTTAAAACAGTTACTTCAACAACTGCAGGCTTAGATAGAAATCCAAAAAAGCCTTTTTTCCCTTCTTCCACTACGGTAATTGACACATCTTCTCTCGATACTTCAAGTTTTTTTAGTGCAACGTTTATAGCTTCCTCTTTTGTAGGTGCAGTCTGTGTAATCTGCTTCATTTTTTGGCCCCTCCCGTTTTAGCTTTAACAGGTACTTGTTTTTCTCTTTTCCAAGGTTTATAAATGAATAAGTTTTGAATGATAGAAATAATATTTCCAATTACCCAATACAATGTTAAGGCAGCAGGTAAAACTATACCAAATCCCATGATCATGAACGGCATGATATACATCATGATTTTCATTTGAGGGTTGTCCATTGCAGGGCCAGTTCTCAATACGATTAATTGCATGAATCCAGCTAAGATAGCCAGGATAATACTTGGCTCTGCTAATGCAAAACCTAGGAATTCACCTAGATTAATCTCAGGTGTATTATTCATACGGCTAATTGCATGATAGAAACCAATTAAGATTGGCATTTGAATAAAAATTGGAAGACATCCAGCAGCTGGATTGATCTTTCTATCTTTATATAAAGCCATCATTTCTTGTTGGAATTTTTGCTGTGTTACTGCATCCTTGGAGCTATATTTTTCTTTTAGCTTCAACATTTCTGGTTGTACTTCTTGCATTGCCTTAGAGTTCTTAGTTTGTTTAATCATTAACGGTAAAATTACTAAACGAATAATAATTGTTACCGCGATGATTCCTAGACCATACGTCCCTAATAGCTCTTGGAAAAATGTAATAGCGGAAACTAATGGCCAAACAATGTATTCATTCCAAAAACCTTCGGAAGTATTATAGATTGGTTCATTGAATTCCGTACATCCAGCTAGTAAAGCTGTCATTACTATTAATAATAATAGTAAAGGTAATTTTCTTTTCAACCTTCTTCCCCCTATTAAAATACATTCATCATCTATTCTTATCTTAACATCTCATTCAATAGACTTCACTAGCTTTTCTTCTTTAAAACTTTAGCTACCTTCAAAACATGCTCTATGTTCTTTTTAGTTTCATGAAAGTCAAGCTTGGCCGCCGAATTTCTGGCGATAATAATATAATCTTTGTCTGCTGCAACTGAACCATTCAACTCTAAAAAGGATTGTCTAATGTATCTTTTAATACGATTTCGAACTACTGCATTCCCGACTTTCTTACTCACCGATAATCCTATTCGAAAATAATCGTATTCATTGTCCATTGTATAAACTACAAACTGTCTGTTGGCGAATGATTTCCCCTTTTTAAAGATCTTCTGAAATTCAGCATTCTTTTTTATGCGTTGTTTCTTATTCATCTAGTCACCTGCTCTAACTAATCGGTTTGAAAGAAAAAAAAGACCACTGAATTGGTCAGTGGACTTATAATTATGCTGATAATACTTTTCTTCCTTTAGCACGACGTGCTGCTATTACGCGGCGACCGTTTTTTGTACTCATACGTGCGCGGAAACCGTGATTTTTTGCTCTTTTACGGCTATTTGGTTGGAATGTACGTTTCATCTATATGACACCTCCTGAGTGATCATCTTAAAATGTTCCTTAGACAGTCTCCGATATTATATAAAAACTACACTATATTTGTCAATCTTTATTTAGTCTATGCTGTGCTCCTCCTTTATACCGCTTATCCACATTCTAAAAAATCTTTTTCCAGTAGACTGTGAATAACAATTTTCGACAATAAAAATATCCACATAGCTTATGAACATGTTTTTAACATATCCTTACGCTGTGGACAACTTCAACTGTTAATTAATTTAATATTGTGGATAACCTTAAAGCGTCTTGTAATTACAACGTTTTTTTGATACGATATCTGTGTTTTACTTTTTCAAACGAAATATGTTATTCTTTATTATCCACAGTTGTTAGTAATCTGTGGATAATATTTTCCCCATACGTTTATAAAGTTTATCCACAGGACGTGGATTTGTGTATATACCTATAATTTATACATATAAAATAGAAAAGCAGAATGATTATTCTCTTTGTTAAAACAAACTTATTACTAAAGGTAGGAGAAACGGATTTCCTATCCATCTTATAGAAAAGGAGATTATGTTATTGGAACACTTTGAAGAACTTTGGGCTAAGGTTCTCTCTGAAGTAGAAAAGAAAACATCTAAACCGAGCTTTGAAACGTGGTTAAAATCAACCAAGATGCTTTCTTATAAGGGAGACACTGTAACCATAGCTGCGCCAAATTCCTTTGCTAGGGATTGGCTCGAAAATCACTATGTTCATTTAATAGCTGGCATTCTTACTGAACTTACTGGCAATGAACTATTAATTTCTTTTGTAGTACCAAAAGGTCAGGACTTTGAGGACTTTGAAATACCTAAACCTAAAACACCAGTGACTCCTGACGATCAGCCAGACTTTTCTCCGGGAATGCTTAACTCAAAAAATACATTTGACACCTTTGTCATTGGTTCCGGGAATCGTTTTGCCCACGCTGCCTCTTTAGCTGTAGCTGAAGCACCAGCTAAAGCATATAATCCTCTTTTTATTTATGGAGGAGTTGGATTAGGTAAAACCCACTTAATGCACGCGATTGGACATTATGTACAAGAACACAATCCAAATGCAAAAGTGGTTTATTTGTCATCTGAAAAATTCACCAATGAATTTATTAATTCTATTCGTGATAATAAGGCAGTAGACTTCCGGAATAAATATCGAAATGTAGATGTCCTTTTAATAGATGATATTCAATTCCTTGCTGGAAAAGAATCAACTCAAGAAGAATTTTTTCATACTTTTAATGCATTACATGAAGAATCCAAGCAGATTGTTATTTCCAGTGACAGACCACCTAAAGAGATTCCCACATTAGAGGATCGATTACGTTCCCGTTTTGAGTGGGGGTTAATAACAGATATAGCGCCACCTGATTTAGAAACAAGAATTGCTATCCTACGCAAAAAGGCACGTGCAGATGGTTTAGATATTTCAGATGAAGTGATGGCTTATATCGCAAACCAAATTGACTCCAATATAAGAGAGCTTGAAGGTGCACTTATTCGCGTAGTGGCCTATTCCTCGCTTGTTAATAAAGATATTAGTATCGACTTGGCTGCAGAAGCATTAAAAGACATTTTGCCAAATGCACGTCCAAGAATTATTACGATTTTAGATATTCAAAAGGTTGTAGGGGAACATTTCCATATAAGATTAGAGGATTTCACTGCAAAAAAGAGGACTAAATCTATTGCATTTCCTCGTCAGATAGCTATGTTTCTTTCTCGTGAGCTAACTGACTTCTCTTTGCCTAAGATTGGGGAAGAATTTGGTGGACGCGACCATACGACAGTAATTCATGCGCATGATAAGATTGCAACCATGCTAAAAACAGATACTAATTTGCAAGATGATATAAAGCAAATAAAATCTATCCTCGGTAGATAATGAGAATGTGGATAAGTTCTTATTTTAGTTCTATACTTAAACACAACTTATACACATGGGGATATGTGGCGAAATATAGCGAAATATGCAGTTATCAACATATCCACAAGCCCTATTACTATATCTATTAATCTTTTAATAAATAATAAATATATAAGTGAGGTACTAAAATGAAATTTGAAGTAATGAGAGATAGTCTTTTAAACGGACTAAATGATGTAATGAAAGCTGTAAGTTCTAAAACAACAATTCCAATACTGACTGGATTAAAATTAGAAGTAAAAAACGAAGGTTTGTATTTGACTGGTAGTGATTCAGATATTACAATCCAAACATTTATTCCAGTTGAAAAAAATGGGGAACAAATTATAAATATTGTAGAACCAGGATCTATAGTGGTACAGGCAAGAATGTTTAGTGAGATTGTTCGTAAATTACCTACAAACGATGTAGAAATTGAAGTTACAAATCAATTCCATACACATATTCGTTCTGGTAAATCAGAATTTAACTTAATAGGCATTGATGCTAGTGAGTATCCTTTATTGCCTCAACTAGAAGAAGACCGTCAATTCTATATTCCTTCTGACTTGTTAAAGTCTATTATTAAAGAAACTGTATTTGCTGTTTCCACATCTGAAAGTAGACCAGTATTAACTGGAGTCAATTGGCAGGTAATGGATGGAGAGCTTCACTGTGTAGCTACTGACAGTCACCGTCTAGCAAAAAGAAAAACAGCTTTAAAAGATTTACCTGAAGAAAAATATAGCGTAGTAATCCCAGGGAAAAGCTTAAATGAATTAAATAAAATTCTAGAAGAAACTTCTTCTGAAGTAGCTATCGTTATGACGCAGCAGCAAATTTTATTCAAAACAGAGGATGTTCTATTTTACTCTAGATTGTTAGAAGGTAATTATCCTGACACATCAAGACTAATCCCAAGTGAATATAAAACAACAATTGTCGTTAACGGAAAATCTTTGTTACAAGCAATAGATCGTGCTTCCTTATTGGCTCGAGAAGAAAGAAATAATGTAGTTCGATTTTCAACTCTAGATTTAAATTCCTTAGAGGTTTCTTCTAACTCTCCTGAAATCGGAAAAGTAGAAGAACAAATTCTTGCGGAAACGATAGAGGGAGAAGAACTTAAAATTTCTTTCAGTGCTAAATACATGATGGATGCTTTAAAGGCGATTGATGGACAAGATGTAAAAATTCTTTTCGCAGGAACGATGAGACCGTTTGTACTAAAATCTGTACATGACGATTCCATCTTACAGTTAATTCTTCCAGTAAGAACTTACTAAAACAGCATAAACAAGAGATAGTCACCAATTGTGGCTATCTTTTTTACTTATTTGCTTTATTAGGTTAAAATGAAGGGATAAACAAAATGAGAAGAGGTTGAATAATTAGTGGAAGAGATTCGTTTTGATTCGGAATTTATTACCCTTGGTCAATTACTTAAGATGACAGATGCAATAAGTTCAGGTGGAATGGCTAAATGGTTTTTGAGCGAAAATCCTGTATATATAAATGGAGAAGCAGATCAACGAAGAGGTAGAAAAATAAGAAACAAAGACGTAGTGAATATTCCAGGAGTAGGAAAATTTTTAATGATTGGACCTGAGAACGGAGAGTAATATGTATATTGAACGTCTTGAACTTAAAAACTTCCGTAATTACGATTCAATAGAATTAGATTTTTCCTCTAAAATTAATGTCTTGATTGGGGAAAATGCCCAAGGTAAAACAAACTTAATGGAATCCCTCTATGTATTATCAATGGCTAAGTCTCATAGAACTTCCAATGATAAAGAATTGATACGCTGGGAAGCAGAGTATGGTAAAATAATAGGGGATATACACAAAAAATATGGACGACTCCCCTTAGAATTAATACTCTCCAAAAAAGGGAAAAAAGCAAAAGTCAATCACCTCGAACAAAATAGACTCAGTGACTACATAGGACAGCTTAATGTTGTCATGTTTGCACCAGAAGATTTGTTTTTAGTTAAAGGTAGTCCCCAAGTCAGAAGACGTTTTCTAGATATGGAAATAGGACAGATATCTCCTAGGTATTTACATGATTTGCTTAACTTCCAAAAGATTTTAAAGCAAAGAAACCATATTTTAAAAAAGCATCAAGGTCAATCTAAGTTAAATGATGTCATGTTTGACGTTTATACAGAACAATATATAGATGCTGCCATTAAAGTGATTCAAAAGAGATTCCAATTCATGGACTTACTTCAAAAGTGGGCAGAACCAATTCACTTGGGTATCTCGCGTGGATTAGAAAAACTTACAGTTGCATATGACTCTACAATAGGTATTAAATCAGACGACTCAGAAAGTCAGATGAAGACCACTTTAGAAAAAAAGATATTTGAAAATCAAAAAAGAGAGTTAGATCGAGGAGTTACTTTGTACGGCCCTCATCGTGACGATCTCAAATTTTATGTTAATAACTATGATGTACAAACATATGGTTCTCAAGGACAACAAAGAACAACAGCCTTGTCACTTAAGTTAGCCGAAATCGAATTGATAAAACAGGAGGTAGGTGAAGCTCCTGTTTTATTGCTGGATGACGTACTATCGGAATTAGATGACTATCGACAATCACATCTATTGACGACTATTCATGGTGACGTTCAAACGTTTGTCACGACCACGAGTGTGGAAGGAATAGCCCATGACACGATCAAACAGGCTAAGATGTTTCATGTGGAACAAGGAGCAGTTATAAAATAAAATTCACCAGTATTGAAAGTAATGAAAGAGTGGGTGAGCAAGTTGGCAATGGAAGAGAAAGATTTACAACAATCTTATGATGCTGATCAGATACAAGTATTAGAAGGCTTAGAAGCAGTAAGAAAACGTCCAGGGATGTACATAGGGACTACTAGCTCTAAAGGACTTCACCATCTTGTATGGGAAATCGTGGATAACAGTATTGATGAGGCGCTCGCTGGGTATTGCGATCATATTATTGTGACGATTGAAAAAGACAACTGGATTCGTGTAGAAGACAATGGCCGTGGTATCCCGGTAGATACCCAAGAAAAAATGGGTAAACCTGCCGTTGAAGTTATTATGACCGTACTTCACGCAGGTGGTAAATTTGGCGGCGGTGGATATAAAGTTTCCGGCGGACTTCATGGTGTTGGTGCATCCGTAGTAAACGCTTTGTCTGAGTACACAGATGTTTATGTTAAGCGCGATGGAAAAATTCATACAATCAAGTTTGAACGAGGAGCTGTTGTTTCCCCACTAGAAATAACGGGAGAAGCATTAGAAACAGGAACAACTACAAGGTTCAAAGCAGATTCTGAAATTTTTACGGAAACAACAGTTTATGAATATGATATTTTAGCGCACCGCGTAAGAGAACTAGCTTATTTGAACCGTGGGTTGACTATTACGATTGCTGATGAACGAGAAGGCCAAGAAAAATCTGTCAAATACCTTTACGAGGGTGGTATTAAATCCTATGTAGAGGATCTAAATAAATCAAAAGAACCAATTACAGAAGAAGCTATTTTTGTAGAAGGCGAGAAAGATGGTATATCTATTGAAATTGCCATGCAATATAACGCTGGATATTCTTCTAACATTTTATCTTTTGCAAATAACATTAATACGTACGAAGGTGGAACACATGAATCTGGTTTTAAGACTGCCCTCACTCGCGTAATTAATGATTATGCTAGGAAAAATGGTTTACTGAAAGAATCGGAAGCTAATCTGTCTGGTGATGACGTTCGAGAAGGTTTAACTGCAATAGTTTCTGTAAAACATCCCGATCCTCAATTTGAAGGACAAACTAAAACAAAACTCGGTAACTCCGAAGTAAGCACTATTACCAATAGTTTGTTTGCCGAAGGTTTTGACCGATTTTTATTAGAAAACCCTCAAGTTGCTAGAAAGATTGTGGATAAAGGACTGATGGCTGCTCGTGCCCGTGTGGCTGCGAAAAAAGCACGTGAATTAACTCGTCGAAAGTCCGCTTTAGAGGTATCTAGTCTACCTGGGAAATTAGCAGATTGTTCTTCTCGTATTCCAGCGGATAGCGAATTGTATATCGTAGAGGGTGACTCTGCGGGTGGTTCAGCAAAATCAGGACGAGATCGTCACTACCAAGCTATTCTTCCATTACGAGGAAAAATATTAAATGTGGAAAAAGCACGTTTAGATAGAATACTTGGAAATGCAGAGATACGTACGATGATTACAGCTTTAGGGACTGGCATTGGGGAAGAGTTTATCTTAGAAAAGGCTCGTTATCATAAAATTATAATCATGACGGATGCTGACGTAGATGGCGCTCATATTCGTACATTACTACTTACATTCTTCTTCCGATTTATGAGACCATTGATTGAAGCAGGTTATGTATATGCAGCACAACCACCTTTGTATCAAGTAAAACAAGGAAAGCATGTAGAGTATTGTTATAACGAAGAACAACTAAAAGAAATTATAGATCGATTGCCTAAAACTTCTAAGCCTAACATTCAACGTTATAAAGGTCTTGGAGAGATGGATGCGACTCAGCTTTGGGAAACTACGATGGATCCAGAGAATAGAACATTGCTTCAAGTGAACTTGGATAATGCAATGGAGGCAGATGAAATCTTTACGCAGCTGATGGGTGAAGAGGTAGAACCTCGTCGTCAGTTTATCGAAGACAACGCTGTGTATGTGAAAAATTTAGATATTTAAGAATGCGTTTAACTGGAGGTCTTTAGGATGTCAGAAATACCGAATAAAGGTGTCAGAGGAATCAATATTAGTACAGAAATGAAAACATCCTTTCTTGACTATGCGATGAGTGTTATTGTTTCCCGTGCATTACCCGACGTGCGAGATGGGTTAAAGCCCGTACATCGTCGAATTTTATATGGGATGCAGGAACTGGGAAATACACCAGATAAGCCTCATAAAAAATCTGCTCGTATCGTTGGAGATGTAATGGGGAAATATCATCCCCATGGTGACTCCTCCATTTATGAAGCAATGGTTCGTATGGCGCAGGATTTTAGTTATCGATATATGCTGGTAGACGGCCATGGTAACTTTGGGTCTGTCGATGGTGATGGAGCGGCAGCTATGCGATATACAGAATCACGTATGTCCAAAATTGCTTTAGAAATGTTACGTGATATAAACAAAAATACGATAGATTATAAAGATAACTATGATGGTCAAGAAAAAGAGCCTGTGGTGTTACCAAGTAGATATCCTAATTTACTTGTAAACGGGGCTTCGGGAATTGCTGTAGGTATGGCAACTAATATCCCTTCCCACCATCTTGGGGAAGTAATAGATGGCGTTTTAGCTTTGACAGAAAACCCAGCTATCACTATTGAGGAATTAATGAATATTATTCCTGGTCCTGATTTCCCAACAGGCGGTATTATATTGGGCCGTAGCGGGATCCGTCGTGCTTATGAAACTGGGAAGGGTTCAATCTTAATCCGTGCGAAGGTCGAGATTGAACAAAAGCCTAGTGGGAAAGAAGTAATTATCGTTAAAGAAATTCCATATCAAGTAAACAAAGCTCGTCTAATTGAAAAAATAGCAGAGCTAGTGCGTGATAAGAAAATTGATGGAATTACTCATTTGGCTGACGAATCAGACCGTAATGGAATGCGCATTGTTATTGAAGTTCGTAAGGATGCAAATTCTCATGTGTTACTGAACAATTTATACAAACAAACGGCTCTACAATCGAGCTTTGGTATTAATATGTTAGCGTTGGTAGATAACCAGCCTAAAGTGTTAAACCTAAAAGAAATGCTTTATTACTATCTAGAACATCAGAAAGTAGTAATTCGTCGTCGTACACAATTTGAATTGAACAAGGCTGAAGATCGCGCACATATTCTAGAAGGTTTACGAATTGCACTAGATCATATCGATGAAATCATTAAGCTGATTCGTTCTTCTCAAACAGGGGAAATAGCAAAAAATGGCTTAATGGAGCAGTTCAATTTATCAGAACGACAAGCGCAAGCAATTCTAGATATGCGTTTACAACGT
The DNA here is from genome assembly GCA_040274765.1 of Psychrobacillus sp. Lineage (GTDB taxonomy): Bacteria > Bacillota > Bacilli > Bacillales_A > Planococcaceae > Psychrobacillus. Next base: position 3,359 of record JBEMAY010000005.1, on the reverse strand, counting down.
TTAACTGGATTAGAGCGCGATAAAATTGAAGATGAATATAAGGCATTAGTTAAATTAATAGAAGAACTAAAATTCATCTTAGCAAATGAATACCGAGTGATTGAAATCATCCGCGAAGAAATTACAGAGATTAAAGACCGCTATGCAGATAATCGTCGTACAGAAATAGTTGCAGGAGGAGCAGAGGTCTTTGAAGATGAAGACTTGATACCTGTAGAAAATTCCGTGCTTACGTTAACAAATAAAGGGTATATTAAACGTTTACCTGCAAATACGTATAAGAGTCAAAAACGTGGAGGCCGTGGCGTACAAGGAATGGGTACGAACGAAGACGACTTTGTGGAGCATTTATTGTACACATCAACCCATGATACGATTCTATTCTTTACGAATAATGGTAAAGTATACCGTGCAAGAGGGTTTGAAATTCCAGAGTATGGTCGTACAGCAAAAGGGCTGCCATTGATTAATCTTCTAGGCATTGAGAAAAACGAGCATGTAACTGCTATGATACCTATGGCTTCATTTGAAGAAGATAACTACTTAATCTTTACAACGAAGCATGGTGTTACAAAAAGAACACCAGTATCAGGCTTTGCACATATCCGTGCTAATGGATTAATAGCGATTTCCTTAAGAGATGAGGATGAGTTGATAGGAGTCCGTTTAACCAATGGGAAAAAAGAGATTATCATAGGTACACGCCAAGGTAAGCTAGTAAGATTCGAAGAAACAGATATACGTTCTATGGGTCGGACTGCAGGAGGAGTAAGAGGAATTCGCCTAAAGGATGACGACTATGTGGTAGGTATGGAAATTATAGAACCAGGACAAGAGATACTAGTGGTTACGGAGAATGGCTATGGTAAACGTACACCAGAATCTGAATATAGATTACAAACTAGAGGCGGTATGGGTGTGAAAACATGCCAAATCACTGAAAAAAATGGTCCTTTATGTGCCGTGAAGGCAGTAGATGGATCCGAAGACTTGATGCTAATCACGATTAACGGAATGTTGATCCGTATGGATGTAAACGATATATCTATGACCGGACGAAGTACACAAGGTGTTCGTCTAATGAGATTAGCTGGCAGTGAGTTAATTGCCACTGTAGCAAAAGTTGAAAAAGAAGAGGAAGAAGAAGCAACGGATACTGAAGTTGAAGAAGTAACCATTGCTACTGACGAAGATTCACCCTCAATAGAAAAAATAGAAGAAATAGAAGAATAATTAAAAACTACCCTTAACTCGGTTTAAGGGTAGTTTTTTTGTAGAAAGAAAATAATGCTTTGTAATACATAAAATTATAGAGAAAAAGAATTCACATATACAAGAATGAAGAAAATTTAGTATAATTAAGGAAAATAAAAGAAAAAGCAGGGTAACAAATGGAATATATCTTACAAAATTTAGAAGAGGTTAGAATTGGCAGTATAATAGCCGAAGATCTATTTGTGAATACAAAGTCCCCAATAATGCGTAAAGATACAAAAATCTCTAGAGAGCATATAGAGGTGCTAAGAGCCTTTAATATTATAAAAGTACCTGTTTCTATTGAAAATATCTTTAATCGGTCAGAAGAAGAAATTTTAGAGTTAAACAACAAGAAGCAAGTACATGAGCAGCGTAATGAAAACTCCTTCATGAAAAAAACAAACTTTACTTCCTTATATAACGAAGCAGTGAATAATTTCTTTAAAGAGTTTACTGCGTGGGAAACGGGAGTTAAGGTGGATGTAGCAAAACTAAGGAACATTGTTATGCCTTTAGTAGATCGAGCGATGCAAGAGAAACAAATTTTCTCTCTTTTAAATAGTTTTTCTTCTATGGATAAATATATAGCTCACCATTCTATAGCTGTCGGTATATTATCGGGAGCAATTGCTAAAAAGCTTCGATACGAGCCAGGGCTAATCAACCAAATAGCAACTGCTGGATTATTAGCAGATGCTGGAATGGCCAAGGTAAACTATAAAATTAGAGATAAGAAAGCCCCACTTACAGAAAGTGAGTTTTCCGAGATTAAAAAACATACAATCTTTAGCTTTCAAGCCATTAAAGATAGTCCTTTGCTAAAACCAGAGATGAAACTGGCAATTTTTCAGCATCATGAAAGATTAGATGGAAGTGGCTATCCTAAAGGAGAAAGAATGGACAATATCTTGTTATTCTCTCAAATTATAGCAGTTGCAGATGTTTATCACGCAATGACATCGGAACGAATTTATCGGGCTAAAGCGTCCTCCTTTAAGGTTTTAGAGATGATTAAAGAAGAAGAGTTTGGTAAATATAATATAGAAGTAGTAAATGCACTCATCTCTCTTGTATGTGACCTACCTATCTCCACAAAGGTTAGATTATCAGATGGAGAACTAGGAGAGATTATCTTTATTCATAGAGATTCTCCAATGAGACCTATGGTTCGTCTATTGGAAACTGGTCATATAATTGACTTAGCAGGGAAGAGATCCTTGCATATTGAAAGCGTAATCGATTGATAAGTTAGTACATTAACGTTTTATACTTAAGTAATTCAACTGCTAGAACCTTTAAACCATAACTTAAGTTGGTCTTCTTATATGATGGAATGACTTTTATATAGAAGAATCATTTAGAACTATTTAGAAGTGATCGTCACACTTTAAATAGTTCTAAAGTTTATTCTTAAAAAGTATTGACGAATAGGTTGAAAGGATGGTATAGTAATCAGGTTCCCAATTTTACTTCTATGTTTCAAAAAACAACTTAAAAAAAGTTGTTGACATTAAAAAGTGAATTTGGTAAGATAATAAAGTCGTCAAAACGAACGGCGCAATGAACATTGAAAACTGAACATGCAAAACGTTAAGACATATAGCATCAACAAGCTTCGGCTTGATTGACGCAAAACAATTTTTGACATCATTTAATGATGATGCCAGCAAAACAAAATGAGCTTTTTAAGTTCTCTATTATGGAGAGTTTGATCCTGGCTCAGGACGAACGCTGGCGGCGTGCCTAATACATGCAAGTCGAGCGGATGATGAAGAAGCTTGCTTCTTCTGATTTAGCGGCGGACGGGTGAGTAACACGTGGGCAACCTGCCCTGTAGATTGGGATAACTCCGGGAAACCGGGGCTAATACCGAATAATCCATTACCTCACATGAGGAAATGTTAAAAGACGGTCTCGGCTGTCACTACAGGATGGGCCCGCGGCGCATTAGCTAGTTGGTGAGGTAACGGCTCACCAAGGCGACGATGCGTAGCCGACCTGAGAGGGTGATCGGCCACACTGGGACTGAGACACGGCCCAGACTCCTACGGGAGGCAGCAGTAGGGAATCTTCCACAATGGACGAAAGTCTGATGGAGCAAC